>JAUQQR010000010.1 GCA_030549835.1 Thermoproteota archaeon | reverse complement strand
TGAAAGCCTCTCACCTCTTTAAGGCATATGCCCTCTACGGCTACTGGAAGTCATGGTCTTGAGCTCTACTCTATGTGTTTTAGGAGTTATACGCTTGAGACTAGGGGCAGGGCTAAGCTCGGCAATGGCCTGGTAATGTAGCCCTAAACCTCCCTACAGTAAGAAATAAAAAGGAAGCTTAAGGTATCTCCTTAGAGAGGATAGGAAGGAGGAGAGAAAGGAATTAGAGTGTTGTTTAGTTTTATTGTGGGGGTTGTAGTGTGAGGCTTCATAAGCTTATTAGTTTAGGTGAGGCTAGGAGGATTATTGATAGTTTATCATTCCATACGCCTAGCTCTATTAGTATTCCTGCTTATATGAGTTCTTGGAGGATTTCTGCTGTAACTATTAGAGCTCATAGGAGTATCCCATCTGTTCCAGTTGCTGCTATGGATGGTTATGCTGTTAGAGTCTCTGACTTAGGTACTAGGAGCTCTCTTAGGATTGTGGGTGAGGTGAAGCCTGGCGATAGCCCTCCAGTTCTAGGTGGTGGTGAAGCTTATTATATCCATATGGGGGCTCCAATGCCTATCGGGTCTGATGCTGTAGCTAGGGTTGAGGCTTGTAGGGTGGAGGGTGGCTATGTTAGGCCTCTCGAGCCTCTAAGGCCTGGTAAGGATGTTATTGATGTTGGTGAGGTTATTAGGGAGGGTTCTATTGTTGTTGAGAGGGGTGAGGTTATTAAGCCTTATAAGGTTGCACTCCTATTAATGCTTGGTATTCTTGAAGCTCAAGTCTATGATATTAATGTTGGTGTCCTAAGCGTAGGAGATGAGATTGGTAGATTCGACCACCCTACGGGTAAGCCTATAATTGATAGCATCTCCCCCATGATTATAGGGTTACTTAAGTATGTTAACCCAGTTTACCTAGGCGTTGTAAGTGATAGTATTGATGATATAGCTAGAGTTATTGAAGAATCTATTAGAGGATTAGATGCAATACTAACAATAGGTGGAGCTTCAGCTGGAGAGACTGATAACGTTAAGAAAGCTCTAACAAGAATAGGGGATATAGTATTCCCTGGAGTATCTGCTAGTATATTAAAGAGAGGTAGTATAGCATTAATTAATGGTAAACCAGTAGTCACACTACCAGCTCAATGTGTATCTGCAGCCCTAGTATTCCATGAACACTTCCTACACATATTATCAAGAATGGTTGGAAGGGAGCTTAGAGAATATATGAAAGCTAAGCTAGCAGTAGATATTAATGTTAAGCATAGGATGGATACAGCATACATTTTCAAGGTTAGAGATGGAGAAGCACACCCTCTGAGATGGGGTACAGGGCTGTGCGCTGACTTAGCTGAAGCTGATGGATTCACAGTATTAGAGAGAGGATTACATAGAGCAGGCGAGGATATAATATTACAGCTCCTCATAAGATAAATTCGCAAATTATAGGTTTAAACCACTATAAGCCGACCCTCTACACCATACTAGGGGCTGAGCTCTTGAAGATATACTTAGTCCTACCAGATCTAAGCTACTCCAAGATCAGAGCATTAGAGCTCTTATCTAGAGAACTTGAGGTAAATATCCTAGTAAGCTATTCAACTCTAAAAATGAAGCCTAAATATGTAGACTGGCTTAAACCCCTAAGGATAGTATCTAGCAACATAATGCTAGACTCAGGAGCATACCACCTGCTAAGGTATGGGATCAAGGTTAATGTAGAAGAATACGCTCAATTCGCCCTAAAATACTCGAGCATAATAGACCATGTCGTAGCACCAGATGTCCCAGAAGATCCAGAGAAGACAGTAGAGAGAACACTACAATTCGCTAAAATATACAAAGGAGAATTCATACCAGTAGCCCAGGGAAGAGAACCTAGAGAATACATGGACACACTCAACGCTATAACCAGATTAGCAAACGGAATAATAGGAGTCGGCGGACTAGACAAGTATAAGAGAAAACCTAAAAAACTAGTAGACATCATTAAACCCTTATGCCGCAAAGCTAAACTACACCTCTTCGGCATAGGAGCACGGCATGTAGGAGTACTATCTAAGTCCAACCTGTTAGAGTGTGTCGATAGCTTAGATAGCGTAAGCTGGCTATATGAAATTAAGTATAGGAGACATAGCCTACTAAAGCCTCAGAACATTGTAGACGCGAATTATAAAGCCATGAAAATATACTTGAATAGGGTGAGCAAGCATATAATCCAGCATAGAGGCTCATAATTATGGATGAGAGGATACTACTAATCCTGCCATGCAACCCGTGCATTAGACTAGGAGACTATAGTTTATGTGATAACTGGAGAATAGTAGTAGAATATATTAGAGAATACCTAAGTATCATAAGCTTAGCTGCAGTAGACAGTTGCAAACCAGGAATAATACTACACGGTGAAGAGCATAAGTACACGTGGTGTGATATTAAACCATACTGGGACAAGTTATATAGTAGAGATAAGCATAGGCTAAACCTCCTACTAGAAGCTCTAATACGGGATCTAAGAGAGCTCATACTAAAACACACAGTTCTAATAGCATACATCAACATAAAAGCATATAGGGAAACCTTAATAGAAGCCTCGAAAAGACTAGGAATAGGGATAGTAGATGTAAGCCCAGAATACTACAGCCCGCTAGCTTATAGGTCAAAAAGAAACCTCATAAAACTAAAAAGAGCAATAGAGGAGATAATAGACTCTTAGTCTTTTTGATTGCTTCAAATGTAAAGGCTAAGAGAATTAAAACTAGGAAAGCTTTTATGATTAGACATCAGGCTCCCCATATGGCTTAATGAATTTTCCGGAGTCTAATAATAAAGCTTATAAGGCTAGCTAAATAAAGTGGAGTCAGAAGCAATCAAAACTGTAAGAATTCTAGGTTATAATGTTATCTCCTTTATTCTCTCAATCGATTCATCTAAGACTTTTGTTAGTGCATACTCGTAGAATGCTCTTTTATTGCAGCTTAATTTCATTTTTAATTCTCCTTTCTCTATTGATATTACTGCATCTGCTATTTCAGTGTTATGACAATATCTGGCTCCATTCGCTGGGTCTTCATATTTCGCTATTATCATGTTTTCTTTTAGTGCTCTAGCTTCTATACTTATATTATAGTCTCCTACTTTTACGTTTGCATTGAATTTTTCGTGACTTACTTCTCCTATATAATTTACTCCCAGTATCTTGCCTATATGTATTAGTTTGTTATCATATTTTAGTAGTCCAAATAATACTCTACGTTTCCCGTCGGGTGATGCTACTAGTATGTCTATCCAGCCTTCAGGGTCTTCTTCGAAACTGCTACAGTGTGTCCATATCCAGTGGTCTAGGTATTTATCTCCACTTATGAAGCCTATCATTCCTCTATAGTTTTCTACTTTAATCTCTTCATTATTTACTATTACTGTTCCATTGAATAGTGTGTTTGGGTTAACTATTACATACTTAGATTTCCTCCTAAGTATTCTATATAGTAGTGGTACTGGGTTATACTTCTCTATACCTCCCTTAAATCTTAGATTCCACTCTAGACCCTTGTATCCTCCAGTACTTACTCTATCTCTTATAGAGTATAGTTGTTTATTGAGAGTTATAGAGTCTTCACTTATACTCATATTGTCTCTTATTTTAATCATAAATCCTCTAGGATTACCTGGCTTAAAGTGTGTTAGCCAGAAAGCTGAGTATCTCGTCCTAGAACTATCTATGGTTGTATATCTAAGCCATAAACCACTATTAGCTATTGAGAGTGTTAGGAATAAGACCTTATAGCCCATAAGTGTACACTCTCCCTACTTAAACCTCCTAGCTATGATGTATAGGAGTAGAGCTATTACACCAATAGACCCGTCAACTATAGAGTTTAGTAGTAACATAGTATGAGTCATGCTAGCTAGCATACTATACCAGTATAGGCTTATTATAGATGATGTTAACTTACCAATAGCTAGAGGTAATAGCATAGGCCAGTAGATTCTTGGATTTAAAGCTACTAGGAGAGCTATAATAGTTACTGTAGACATGAAAGCTATACTAAGGCTATGCCATAGAGCTGATCCTCCTGCAATGTTTTCTCCTGTAAATAGATGGGGTGTTATGAGGAAAGCTAAGCCTACAAGTATGAAGCCTATTAGGGCTATTAAGCTTAGAGCTCTAAGAATAAGCCAGAAATCTATTTCTAGCCACACCTCCAAATTATAGCTTTGTAGAGGAGTTTATATATAAGCTTACTTACACAACTAATACTGGGTTTACTGTGGCTTGGTACTCCAGAGAGTACTTAAGTCTCTAGTTGAGGCTAGGCTTGAATTAGAGTCTAGTGTGATGAGTGATTTCATAGTTAATATGGATAAAGTCATGCCTATATTATCACCTAGCTCTAAGAGGTTTCTAAGTATACTATCTATTCTACTAGATATTTCTCCAATTCTTAGTAAGTTTAAGCCTTTCACATTACTAAGCAGTAGTAAGAGGAAGGAGTGGATTAGAGAAATTAATGCTGAGAGCCTCATCTATGACATTATCAATACCCTAGATACAGTAGCCTTAGCTATTTATAGTTTAACCCCTAGATTTCAAGAGAGCATAGGTTATAATAGATTAAAGACTATGAGAGAGGCTAAGATAGAGGAGAGAGATGAGAAATTAACTTACAAGCATAAACCTAAGAGTTACTATGATGTAGTAGTTATTGGTAGTGGAGCTGGGGGTGCTATCGTTGCATGGGAGCTGGCTAGGAGAGGTTTTAGTGTAGCATTATTTGAAGCTGGCCCAGAGCCTAGTACTAGAGAGTTTATATTAGAGCATCCTATAATTAGAGCTTTAAAGTATTACTGGGATAATGGATTAACATTTACATGGGGTACCCCAACTATACACTTACCTTTTGGTAAGGTTCTTGGAGGTACTGTTACAGTAAACTCTGGGACTCTATTTAGAGCTCCTGAAGAAGCTCTCAGAATATGGTATAAGGAGACGGGGTTTAATATTGACTCGAGCTCTCTAAACTCAGCCTATAGTATTATTGAGGATAAGCTTAAGGTTAAACCAGTGCCTGAGAGTTTACTAGGTGGTAATGCTCTTGTTATGAGGAATGGATCTAAGATCTTAGGATTAAAGCATGGACCTACGAGGAGACCTATTGAAGGATGTATGGGACTCGGCGAGTGTGCTTTCGGTTGCCCATCATCAGGTAAGCTTGATATGAGGCAAGTTTTTATTAGAGAAGCTGTAAGTATGGGGTTACATGTTTTCACTAATTCTATGGTGAGGAAGATAATTATGAGGAATGATAGGGCTAGGGGTGTCGTAGTAGATGTTAATGGTGTTAGAGTTAATATTGAATCTAAAATTACTGTAGTCTCTGCTGGAGCTCTTAATACTCCTAGATTACTGAGAGCTTCAGGTATTTCGAATAGGAATATAGGTAAACACCTACATATTCACCCAGCTACAGGCGTTGTAGCATTAATGGATTATAAGGTTAGAGGATGGATTGGGACAATGCAGTCATACTATGTTGAAGACCTCTTAACAGAATATAAGACACTACTACTAGCAACATTCCCTCCCCCAGGATTAGGTTATAGTGCTGGGAGCATTTCACTTAGTGATCTTTACAAGTATGAGTATTTAGCATCAATAGGTGTTCAAACAAGCGATGACAACACTGGCTATATAGCCTCTAAGCAAATACTAGGAATAGCAAACTACAACCTATCAATTATTGACCTCGAGAAGATAAAAGAAGGCATAATACTATCATCTGAGATATTAGAAGCAGCTGGAGCTAAGAAAATATATCCCCCATTAAAAAAGGCTCATCCAGCATCATCAACATCTGAGGTTAAGAAATTACTAAAAGTAGTAAGCCCAAAAATATTTAAACTAAGCGCATACCACCCAATGTCGACAGCTAGAATAGGTAGAGATCCTGAAATTGGAGTTGTAGATGAGAAAGGTAGAGTCTACGGCTATGATAACCTCTATATAGCTGACGCATCAATAATCCCATCAACAACAATAGTTAACCCCCAATTAACAGTAAATGCTATAAGCCTCATAATAGCAGATAGTATAGCTAAAGAATTATAAGAGATATTTGAGTGGTGGGCCCGCGGGGATTTGAACCCCGGACCTCCGCCGCGTCAGGGCGGCGTCCTATCCAGGCTAGACGACGGGCCCTCCTATTTTATTTATAGCTTGCGTTGGGGGTATTTAAGTTTACTCTTGTAGTGTTATGTATTTTGATAGTTGTGGTATTATGTAGTCTAGTTTTAGTTTTCTTAGTGTAGTTACTCTAGGTACTCCTCTCTCATCCCATCCTCTCTTCTGGTAGTATATTTTTAGCATCCATAGGTATTTATCGTAGTCTAGTTTTGCTCCTGCTATTGGTCCTTTTGTCAGTGGTTCTTTGAACCATCTTGCTGGTGGTATGTCCATTTCTATGCTCCAGTTCCCGGCTTGTTCTCTTATCCAGAACGCTCTTATTAGTGTGTATATTCTATCTGCTACTTCGTTGAAGTAGTTGAAGTCTACTCTTAGCCCTGTTACTGTATTGAATATTCTGGGGTACCATTCTAGTTCTAGTCCTAGCTCGACCCATGGGAATCTACATGCTACTAGAGTCTCGAATAATCCTCCTCTAATCCTCTGTAATTCTATTAGCTTATCTACCTTCGCCTCTGAATAATCGAATCTTCCTGTTTTAACCTCCCATGATATTATCCATGCATCTTTATGGTGTGCCCCTATTGGTGATGTGCCGTATGCTAGTGCCATTGCTGGTGCTGCGTGGCAGTCATATGCTGATATTTCTAGTCCTTTAACATGCATAGCCCAGCCTCTTGAGTCTCCCCCAATTTTCTCTGAGGCTCTCTTCACGCCATCTGCTAGTATGTTTCCGAGTCCTCTCCTATAAGCTATATCTACTATTAGTGTTTCAGTAGCTTTATGATCTCCCCACTCTATCCCATCTCTTATTAGCTTCTTCTCTGTCGCTTCCATAGCGAATCCTATGACTGCACCTAGGGATATTGTGTCTAGTCCTAGCTCATCTGCTAGCCTATTAAGTTTAGATACGTAGCCTAAATGACCTATGCCTATATTTGAGCCTAACATAGCGACATTCTCATAGTCTAACTCAGATAATATACCCTCATAGTCTCTAACAACATTACCACATGGCATAGCACATATAGGACATGATCTTAGATCAACCTTAGCAGCCTCCATAGAGTAGCCGTCAATCATACGATAGAATTCGAATACGCCCTCCCTGAAATTATATGTTGGTAAGACTGAGGCTGCCTGACTCCACTCAATAGTAGCCATAGTACCCTGTCTAACCCAGAATGAGTATCCCTCCTTACCCTTAACAGCCTTAAAACCCTCTGCTAAGAGCCTCTTAACCTCTCTAGGCTCAGCCAGAGGGACATCCATATCGCCTAGTGATACTACAGCTTTAAGCTTCTTACTACCCATAACGGCTCCAAGCCCAGGCCTCCCACCAGCTCTACCAGACTGTGATATGACTACAGAGAATCTAACTAGATTCTCGCCAGCAGGACCTATACATATCACGCCAGCGCTCCTACTATGAACTTCCTTAAGCCTACTCTCACACACACTAGCAGTAGTACCCCAGAGAGCCTCAGCGCTAAGAATATAAGCCTTACCATTCTCAACATAGATATATGAGGGTTTACTCGCTTTACCAGTAACTATCAATGCATCAAAACCAGCCTTCTTAAGATTAGTCCCGAAATGAGACCCAATATTACCATCACCATAACCACCTGTTAGTGGACTCTTAGAGGCAACAACCATCTTACCACTATTAACACCTAAACTAGTCACAGGGCCAGTAGCAAATACAAGTATATTATCTGGAGATAAGGGGTCAACACCGGGCTGTAAATAGTCCCAGAGGACTCTAATGGCAAAACCTCTACCACCAATAAAGTCGAGAGCAATATCCCCAGGATACTCCCAAACCCTAATATCGCCTCTAGAGAGATCAACCCATAAAGCTCTACCCCATAAACCCTTCAATCAAACCCACCTCTCAGAGTCCTTAGTGTAGAGTATTTGGAAGGTAATATAAGATTAGGCATATACTAGTAGATAAAACCTACTATGAACATAGAGAATTAGGGGGGAGACTTGAGGGTTAAAGTAAGAGCTCTAGGCAGGCTAACAGAGATCATCCCATGGGGTGATATTGAACTCACACTAGAGGGTAAGCCTAGCCTAGAAGACCTATTAAGGATAATAGATATGGAATCTAAGGGTAAACTACTAAAGATAATTATGGATGAGAATGGTTTCATAAAGGGGGAATATATTGTATTAGTAAATGGATTACCTGTAACAGGGAGAGTTAGAGAAGTTAGCCTAGGAGAAGGCGATGAGATAGTTATATTACCTCCAGCTAGTGGAGGATCTATAAACTCCTAGACTCTATGCATCTAATAGCATAACTAACTATAATCTCAGCTAGCTCCTCAACAGTCTTCATACTACTCTCAACCTTAAACCCTAAATCTAGATCCTTAAACCCCTCAATTAATACTACATCTACACTACTAGCTATATTATTAATTACATCTGATAAGCTACGATCCCTCATAATAATAGCAACTCTCTCACCAGAACCCTTAAATACCACTGAGTAGTCCGCGAGACCCTCCTCAACAAACCTCCAAGAATCTCTATGAGGAGAATCTACATCATGATGAGTATGCTTAATAACGGCAACCCTAAACCCTAAACTCTTAAGCTTCAAACTAGCCAAGACAATACTACTAGTCTTACCAGACCCGCTAAACCCAACAACCTGAATAATACAAACCACCTGTACTCCCCTCCCTCATATCCCTCATAGGAAGCATTTATCTTATACCTTAGGCCCCCTCTTAGTGGTTGCCCGTATTGTTCATATTAACACAGGCTCTTTTCACACTTGCTCCCTATCGTGAGGTCATGAAAGACTACAGGTTGGGGTTAACCTGGGCTAGGAAGCCCGGAACCCCCTGTGGGATTATAGTAGTGTAGTAGTATATCTTATGTTTTATTTATGAGCTCTTTTAGGTTATTTAGTACTATTACTCCCCTATGCTCTAGTTGTTTTCTAATGTTCTCGTCTAGGGTTCTATGTGCTCCTGTGAGTACTAGTACTGGTTTTGCTCCTACTTTTTCTGCTAGTACTATATCTGTGTCTATTCTATCTCCTATTACTAATACTCTACTGTAGTCTATGGCTTCTCCTAGAGCTACTTCTAGTATCCATGGGTTTGGTTTTCCTGCTATGAAGTCTGGTTTTCTTCCTGATGCTACTTCTAGGAATGCTATTATTGCCCCGGCTCCTGGTATTATTGTGTCTTCTTGTGGTAGGTTTGGGTCTAGGTTTGTAGCTATGAATAATATGCCTCTAGCTAGAGCTCTCACCGCTTCAGATAGCTTATTATAGCATACTCTCCTATCTAAGCCTACTACTAGGCTACTAGCTTCTAGTGAGCTCTCAGTTACTATGTGGCCTTCTACTCTAAGCTCTTCTACTAACCCTTCCTCCCCAATAACATATACTCTACTCTCTCCCTGAACTCTCTTAAGCCATAGTGATGCTGCTCTACCACTAGTAGTCACGTCTTCAGGGTTAACTTTTAAGCCTAGACTTCTAAGCTTTACTATATAGTCTGCTCTACTCTTAGTAGAGTTATTTGTTATAAATCTTAGTTTAAAGCCTAGATCTAGTAGTCTAGCTAGGCTAGAGACGTTATCTTCTATTATATCTCTACCTCTCCACACTACACCATCTAGGTCTACTATAATGTACTCTATGTTATCTAGTAGAGTCATATGCTAGAGGCTACCCCTAATACTCTCTTCTATGAAATACTTAATACTATCGAGGCTTACACTAGCTGGTATTCTTACACTACCATAGCTTTTAGATCCTCCGCCTCTACCATTGAGTTTTGATGCTATACTCTTAGCTAGATGGCCTACGTCTATTGCTTCTGCTACTCTAGCTCCTGCTGCTAGCTCTATATTAGTGGCGTCATCGCCTCTAATAGCTACTACTATGAGTGCTGCTGGCTCGCTATCTGTTACTACTCTTAGTATTTCTTGTAAAGCCTCTCTACTGGACTCTATACTATCCTTAACGAGTATTTTGATGCCATTTATAGGTTCTATACTCTTAAGCTCCTCAATGATACTCTTAGTCCAATGCCTTCTATACAATTCTAGTGTCTCCTTTAAACTAATTATTGTTGATGCTAGAGCTCTTACCTTCTCAACTTCTAGGCCTCTACTAGCTCCTATTATGGATGCTATCTCTTTAAGCTTATCCTCGAAATCTGTAGCTAAGTCTACTACTCTAGTCCCAGCTACATATTCTAGCCTAACAACTCCATCTTGTATTCTCTCAACATTAACAATCTTAATTCCTCCTAGATCCCCAGTATTCTCTAAGTGTGTTCCACCACATGCTTCAACATCCCAGTCATCAATCTCAATAACCCTAATAGTCCTAGTCATTGGCACGCCTCCTTGGTATAGTGTTAGCCCGTATATACTCTCAGCCTCATTCCTATCCATGTACTTAGCAGTTACTCTTCTACGCTGATTTATAACCATATTAGCGAGCTTCTCAATCCTCCTAATCTCATCTCTAGTTAGGGGCTTATGGTGTGTGATGTCTAGCCTCCCCTTCTCCTCAGTCTTCTCTGCTCCAGCCTGCCACACATGTGGGCCTAATACTCTCCTAGCGGCCCCTAGTATAACGTGTGTTGCCGTGTGATGCCTCATTATCTTAAATCTCCTCTCCCAATCTATGATCTCTTTAACACTTAAGCCTACAATGTCTCCTGGGCTAGGCTCAACTACGTGGACTATAACGTCTCCCACACTCACAACATTTACAACATTAATCCTCCTATCACCTACCACTAAGAATCCAGTATCGTGTATCTGCCCTCCACCAGTAGGATAGAAGATTGTAGCATCTAGGATTACATAGTTTCCTAGAACTCCTAAAACCTTACCCTCGAAGCTTGAAGCGTAAGGGTTCTCATAGTATACTTTCCTAGTAGGTTTAAATTGAGTAGCCCAATCTATAACATCTCTACTTAAACCTATAGTCTCAGTATATCCCTTAATTCTCGGGGGGCTCTTATGCATTGAAGCTACTAGAGAGTAGAAGTTTCGTGGTATATCAATCTTAACACCTAGGCTTCCAGCTACTTCTGCTACAAGCTCCGGGTGTACTCCTAGGCTATCATAGTATCTTATTAAGTCATTAACTGTTATACTCCTAGTCTTAGATATCTCACGCTCAAGTACTCTCCTACTACGCTCTATTAACTCTTTAAACCTAGACTCTTCTAAGCTTACAGCCTCTAATATATAGTCTCTATTCTCTAAGAGTTGCCTGAAATCTCTACCCCAGTAGTCTACTTGTAGATCTACTAAGTCAACTAGGCTAGCATTAGATCCTAGGAGTCTAAGCTGTTTTAGAGCTCTCCTAGCTACAAGCCTAGCTAGGTATCCCTCACCGGCATTACTAGGCACTATACCATCAGCTAGCATTAATGCTAAGGTTTTCGTATGATCTAGTAGGCTATAGAATCTAGCCTCATCTAATAATATTCTCCTAATAGAAGCATAATCTAAGCCTGTAGTATTAGATACTCTAGTATAGTACTCATTAATACTCTCAGAGCTTCCAGGGTCTAGCCTACCTGCAGCCTTAAATGCAGCCCAAAGTATAGTATCATCTGGCCTCTCAAGACCTATAATATCGCGGAACTTACCAACTAAGTCTCCATATATAGCGTGAAATGCTGTAGGCGTCTTCTGAGTAAACCATGATATCCTCTCAACACCATAACCTGTATCAACTATCATTATAGGTATCCTCTCATACCTACCATCAACAACCTTATAAGTCATAAATACTAGTGTAGCTAGCTCTAAGCCTCCAACAGCAACCTCAAAGCATGGACCAGCATTACCTCCACCCTCCCACCATGACTCCTTAAATACTAGCATGTCACCTGGGACACCTATCTCTTTAGTAAAGAACTCGTAAGCATACCTAACAGTCTCATCCTTCCAGTAAATATACTTATCTGGGTAATTAAAAGCGTGATGAGCAGCCATCTCAAATATAGTGAGGTGTCTCCCAAGAGTTAAACCAACATTATCAATATCTTCAAGCCTAATACTAGGCTGACTTATAACTAGTGGATTAGCTGGAGGCGGCACAATCCCATTAGTAACATGAGGCTGAAATACAACAATACTAGCTATCGTCAGATACAGATCCTCCCTCCACCTAGCAACAACAGGCCTAGGAGAAACATATGCATGACCTCTATTAACAAAAAAATCAATAAAAACCCTCCTAGCCTCAGATACACTTAAACCCCCCCTAGACTTAATACTATCAAACCAGTACTCAACGCAAGGAGCATCCTGAGGCTCTACAAAGTCAGGGTTAAGAGTCCAATAGTAGTCTCCACACCTAGATCCTCTAAGTCTAGAAAACCCCATTTCCTTAAAGAATTCAACCTCATACTCTCTAGGATCTACTTCCACACTAACCACTCCTAAACTTAACACGGTAAATGAAACTTAAAATCTCTAATTATATAATAAACACGTTTAGGTAGCTAGAAGCCAAATAAGCTCTCAAGTCCGGCTGATAAGTCAACCTCCTCCTCTTTCTTCTCTTCCTCCTTCTTCTCTTCCTTAGGCTGCTCAACTGCAACAGATGTAGCCGCTGGAGCAGCTACCGGAGCAGCTACAGAGGCAGCAGTACTAGCATGCTTTAAGACCTCATCAAGATTTATTTCTGAAAGACTTGCTACAAGCATTTTAACTCTAACATCATCTACACTTAACCCTAATGCTTCTATTACACTCCTCAAATTCTCCTCAGTAATCTTCTTCCCCGCATAATGTAATGCTAGAGCCGCATGCAGGTAAGCTCTAGCTACTTGAGCCATATACCACACCCCTCCTATCTACCCTATACCTTCTATATCCCTTTAGGGAGATTCTCAATAGTATCTTAGATACCGGAGGCTTAAAAATTTGAATCTTTCTATTTCCTTCTTATTATTCCCTCCTAGTGGGGATACCATTGGGTTTTCTCTGGTTCTTAACCGAAGAATTTGGGGCTCTTTTAGCCTGCTATATCGGTGTTCGCATATCTTCTAGTAGCTCCCACTCATCATGTGAAATATTTAAGGTTTATTCTTTTATGTGGTTGGATGTTTCCTAGGAGTGTGGTGTAGGTTTAGAACTAGTATAAGGAGTATATGTGGGGTGGTGGTGTCATATGAATATTTGTTGTACTAGGGCTGTATTCCTAGTTCTTTGGCTTTTTCTCCTAGTGCTGTTATTATTAGTGTTTCTTCTCTAATAGCTCTTATTATGGCTTGTTCTATTATGTCTGGTAGTGGTATGGCTAGTGTCTCTGCTAGTTTATCTACTTCTCTATATGATGTTACTAGTAGTGTTTGTAGGGCTTCTGGTAGTTCTATGTATGATATTCCTATGGCTAGTTGTAGGGCTTCTGATATTGTATCTTCTATTTCTTTCTTTAAAGCTACTATATCTATTCTGAGGTTTTCTCTAGGTATTACTATGCCGTTATCATAGACTGCTAGTGGGTCTAGTCCAATCTCGAGTGGTTTTATGCCTAGTTTTAGTAGTATGCTTGCCAGCTCTGGGCTTATGGTATCTCCCGGCTTGGCTACTACTGTTGCCTTCTTTATGTAGACTTTTCCTCCTCTAACCTCATATGGTATTTTGAGTTTTCCTAGTACTCCTAGCATTGGCCCGGGTGTTATGCTTGTCTCGCCTTCTGGTACTACTACTTCTTTATCAACCTTCTGTCCTGGTTTAGCTTCAATTGGTATTTTCTCGCTTGTTATAATCCTATATAGTCTGAATGGGTTTTCATTTGAGAATGCTAGCATAGTAGTGCCTTTAAGGTAGTTGCTGATTATTGAGCTATCTACTTTGAGCTCTTCTAGGGCTTTGAGTATTAGTGTTTTCTTTGCTACCTTAAATATGATTTTATCTCTAAGCCTCCTCCTTATAGACTGTAACTGTGCCGTAGGGATACTTGATATGTCTATTATAGCTACTGTAGAGTGTTTTGTGAATAATTCCTTAATAATCTTAATTACCTCGATTTTCCAAGGCTGTACTTTAGCCTTCTTCCTAGATACTAGCATATTAATTACCTCAAACTAATCGATACTGGTGGTGACATTGTCTTCTTAACATATATATTTTTAATTTTCTGAGCTCCTAGCTTAGATTCTACTAGTGATAATACTGCTTTAGCATTCTCAGTTAAATCCTCTAAGCTCATATCCTCAACTCCAATAGGACATGCTATCTGTAACTGATTCCTAATCCTAACCCATATAGACTTAGAGTATCTATTAACTACGCTAGAGAGGCTAATATTGGGGGGTATCGGTATAGGTGCTTTACCCCTAGGGCCTAGAGCTGGTCCTAGAATCTTACCAACAACACCCATTAAGTCAGCTTTAACTAATACCCAGTCACATTTATCAGCTAGTTTCTTAGCGTTCTTCTTGTCGAGAGCTTGAATATCTTCTCTACTATAAACATTTAAGCCTAATTTTCTAGCCTCTAATAGCATATCTCCATCAGCTATAACACATACATTGCGGCTCTTACCTAAACCCTTAGGTAGATATAAGGTTTCCCTAAGCTTGGCTTCTGGAGATTTAAGATCTAAGCCTGATAATGTTATTATCAACTCTATAGTTTGCTTAAACTTCCTGGGCTTACCTATCTCTAAGCATTTCATAATAGCATTACTTATAGCCTTATCACTTACTATCACAAACTACACCCCATAGAGGATTTAGAGTGGAGGCTTATAATATCTAAGCTTTAATCCAAGCATCCTCATATCTTGAGAGTATATCATCATATAATCCTTGATCTAACTCTCTACTCACAATCTTAGGATCTTTCCCATTAACAGTTATACCTATGCTTTTAGCTGAGCCTAGTACAGTCTTAACTGCTCCTTTAAGAGTTTTAGCTAGTAAGTCTGGCTTCTTCTCGATAACAATCTCAATTATCTTCTCTAAAGGTAAATCTCCAATACTCTTATGAGCAGGGTCTCCGCTAGGCTCTGAGGCCCCAACAGCCTTTAATAACAGCTCTGTTACCGTAGGCTTAGTTCTCATATAACCACCTAGATGCTTAACCAATCTTTAAAGCTTATAAGCTGGGTGTTAACTCACTTTCTCTCCTAAGAGTGTAAACTAGTACTATATAGTGGGGAGCTATTTTTAAAATATCTCTCTTAGATATCATACCAATAGGCTTAAAAGTCTTAGAGTCTAAGACGGGTAGATGACCAATACCCTTACTACCCATAAGCCTAGCAGCCTCCTCTAATGGAGTATCAGAGAGCACATATATAGGATTCCTAGTCATCACCTCACTAATAGTAACCTTATCAGGATTCAAACCCTTAGCCACAACATGCCTAAGAATATCAGTCCTAGTAACAATACCTATAAGCCTACCTGCATCATCAACAACAACAAGACTACCAACATTCTTCTCAACCATAATAGCAGCAGCTTCTCTAACAGTATGAAAGGGATGAATATAAATAACAGGAGTACTCATAACATCCCTAACAAGCACATCTCTAACAATATCCTCATCCAAACCCTTGACCCATAATCAAACCCTACACCTAACCCTTAAATATCCTCTTCTCTCTCGACATTCCCTATACACTAGAATCTGAAGAGCTTGTAATCGTATCGACTTACTACATTGATGTTAAGATGGCTTTAAATATAACCTACTCGTTAGGTGGAACTTTTTCCAGAGTTTTGGCTATTGATGTTTATACTAACTATATGTATATTTCCTATTAAGTTCTGTTTTATAACCTTGTTATTATAATATTTAAGGGGTTCTAGTCTTGATTTAGATATGGGTGGTTTTATGGTATCTTGGAGGCTTCTTTTGGCTGGTTTAGTTGTAGTATTGGTTTTGGGGCTTTTCTTAGCTTACTTATTCTTATAGAGGCCTGGGGTTAAACTTCTTATTGTTACTAGGCTTGCTCCTGAGGAGGGTGATGCTCTTAAGAGGAGGTTCCTAGCTAGTAGTATTGCTAGAGATTATGGTATTGTTGATGTTGAGTTTAGGAAGGAGGATGTATCTAAGTGGCCGTTGTATTCTACTGGTGGATTAGGTGATTTAATTTTTATTGGTGGCTATGCTGTATATAAGGATTTATGTGAGAGAGGTCTCTTAGCTCCAATTGATGATGCTGAGGTTTTGAGAGTTGCTGAGAGTATTGGAGCATACATTCATAGAGGTCCTGATGGTAGGGTATGTTTTATAGCAGTATCTAGGACTGTATTTAGTTATACAGTTAACTCTAAGTTCCTGGATAAGTATGGGTTACAGGTACCAGAGTCTTGGGATGACCTTGCTAAGCCTGAATTCTCTAAACCCCTACTAAGTGGGGAAGCACTAATATCATTCCCTAAGCCTAGTAAGAGTACTACAGCTGCTAGAACATTACAGTTAATACTACAGAAGTATGGATGGGAGCTAGGCTGGGTTATATTAACTATGATG
This sequence comes from Thermoproteota archaeon, assembly GCA_030549835.1. Classification (GTDB taxonomy): domain Archaea; phylum Thermoproteota; class Thermoprotei_A; order Sulfolobales; family Acidilobaceae; genus DSZV01. Next base: position 24,117 of record JAUQQR010000010.1, on the reverse strand, counting down.
GGAGCCAATTCTTACATTGTAGAGAGCTCTGAAAAAGCTAGAGATGATGTAGCCTTAGGTATCACAGGACTAGCACCTACAGTCCTAGTTTATGGTATTAGAGCTGAGATTGAGAGTGGTGGGAATGCTAAGTTTATAGCTGCTAAGAATGGGGTATTACCTGATATAAGCCCTGTTGCTCTAGCTAAAGATACTAGGAATAAGGAGGCTGCATTAGCATTCATAAAATGGCTATTAAGCCCTGAAGGTCAGAGAGCTCTAGCAGAATTATTCTACTACCTACCATACATTAAGCCAGAGGATACACTTCTAGGTAGGATTTATGAAGATGTTTCATCGAATATATTCAATTATGATCCTGAAGAAGCTTCTAGATGGGAGAGATCAGTTATATACTACTTTGAGGCTGCAATAGCAGACCCAGATACTAATACGCTCCTTAAGAAAGTATGGGTTAAAGCTCTAGAGCTATATAGTAGGGGGTTACTTAGTAGAGATGACTTACTAAGAATACAGGGAGAGCTAGGAAAACCTTTAACACTAAGAATAATAGTGGAGACTAGAGACTTTACTAGGGAGTATGCTATAGAAATTAATAAGAGTATTGCTGAAGATACACTGTTTAGAGATAAATTCATGGATTCTATTAAGAGAGCTGCAATAGAGAGGTATAATAGTATACTTAGAGAGCTTGAAAGGATAGGTTAAGGAGTTGCTGAAACTACTAGCTATTATACCAATAGCATACATAGTAATATTCCTACTCGCTCCAGTATCCTATATTGCCGCTATTACTCTGAGAGATATAGGTTCTAGCTTAAACTATATCTATATTAAGATTCCCCCAGATGGGGAGATCTATAGGCTATATTATCTAGTAGATTATAGAATAATAGCTTTCACAGGCTATGACTTCGGACCTATAGCTAATACACTTATACTAGCTATGCTAGTATCAGTTACGGTAACATCTCTGAGCTTAGTAACTGCTATAACTAGCTTAAGCCTTAAAGGGTATACTAGGACTCTAATAGGCTACGTAATCCCAGCTATTGCATCAATACCAACACCACTCTTATCAGCTTATGCTATAATACACTTATTCCATAGAGACTTTGGTTTAATAAATAAGGTTATTGATCTAATCTTTGGCTTTAGGTTATCTTTTGAGGGTATAATAGGAGTTTACCTATACCAAGTTCTAAGTTTCTTTCCGATAGCACACTTAGTAATGATTATCTACATTGAGTCTATAGATAGGAGCTATATAGAGTCTGCATATAATCTTGGAGGTAGAAGTGTTAATATCCTGAGTAAGATTATAATACCTCTATCTAAACCATCAGTTATTGCCGTAGCTTCTCTAGTATTTATATTATCAGCTGAGGATTTAGCCGGGCCTCTAGCTTTTAGTAGGTATAATTCTGCTAGGAATGTTATGTCTTATATTGCATACTATGACTTTATCTCAGAGTATGGCTATACTATTAGTCTTAGAGCTATAGTCTATACTACTCTATTAGCATTAATAGCCATAGTATTATTCCTAGTATCGTGGAGGAGTATTAGGTTAAGCTACTACCCAGTATTAACTCCTAGGAGGCTATACTTAGAGCTTCCATCTCATATTAAGTTTCCATTAGCGACTGTAACATTATTCATAACTATATTCTCAGCTATGCCTACAATAATTGTTATCTTATACTCAATAACTAGCGGTTGGTTTGGTAGAGAGTATCCTAGCAGTCTAACTCTGAGTAATTATCTCATAGCTTTAAGTAATAGTTATTATTTTAGGGCAGCCCTGAACACTATTATATATACTATATTAGCTAGTATTATGGCTCTAACATTATCCTATATGTCTGTCTACTCTAGTTTTAGAGTTAAATCTCTATTATCCCCGGTAGCTGATATAGTAACAATAATCCCCATAGTTATCCCTGGGATAGCTGTTGGTATAGGCTACTTCTCATTATATCATAGCCTATTTAATGGCATACACCTACTAGATCCTTTCTTCAACCCTGCAATATACCTAGTCTTAGCCTATACTGCTAGGAGGATTACATACTCTACTAGGCCTCTAGTAGCATCTATTAGAGGTATACCTATGAGTTTAGAAGAGCAAGCTGAGAATATGGGTGCTAGAATTCACCACATTCTTAGGACTATAATAGCGCCTATGACACTAAGATCTGCCCTAGTAGCCTCAATAATAATCTCAATGCATATAGCTACAGAATTTAGCGTATCAGTAGTACTAGCTGGAGGCTACGGAGTATCAGCTTCACACCCAGCACCTCTAGTACCAGTAATAGTCAATAGCTTAACCTATAACCCAGGATCACTACACGTAATGAGCTCACTACTCATAATAACCCTAGCCTTATCAGTAATATTAACAGTTATCATAACCACAATAAGCATAGCTATAATCTCTGGGCTAAGAGCATTTGGAGTAATAGGGGTTATATTAGGTAGAGTCTAATACTCTCATACACTACTAGCCTCAAATAATAACCTAGATTATACCACATATTGAATTACTATAGCGTAGGAGTAGATATCACTTTAAACTATATAAAACCTAGCTTGAATATATGAATTAACTTATGTTTAAGTTCTGAAGAGAGTAGATGGGGAGAAGGAAAAAAAGTTTATGAGTTATATTGAGCTTATGAGGTATGTTTATCTTCTTAGTAGGAATGCTGCCGCTACGCCAATAATTAATGCTATGATTGCTATAGCTGCTGCTATCGGTGTACTTACTCCTACTTGTACTGTTTCTGTTTGAACTTGGGTTATTGTGATTGGCTTGGTTTCTGTTAGGATTTGTGTTTGTGTTACTGTCTTAGTCTCAGTAACTACTAGTGGCTTTGATACTACGGATACTAGGAATTTTAATATGTTACCTACGAATACTGGCCCGTCTAGGGGTCTATTGCGGTACTCTTCTACTATCATATGCCGGTATCCGCCATACATTGTCTCACTTGATGCTATGATAACTCTATTATTTGGAAAAGTTTCCACTAGCATTAATGGGAATGGACCCTTATTGACAGCATCATTTAGTGGATCGTAGAATACTGGTGGGAGTCCTCCCCTCTCTTCAGGACTATTATCTACTACTTTAGAGTTCTCCGTTGTCCTAACAACTGTATATACATTCTTTGGCTTTAAGTCTAGCTGCTTAACAGGGTTTATAGGCTTACCTTCAACTAAGACGTATAGTCCTCCTGGTCCGTGGAATAACACTCTATGATGTGTTAATCCTTCAGCTAGGAATCTTATTTCAGGGCTTGGATCTACTACTCCTACAACTCTATACGGTGCACCTCCAATATTTTCAGTGTACTCTTCAACGCTGATATAGTCAATCCTAATACTACTACCTAAAGCTTCTAAGACTATATTCATAAATTGTTGAGCCCTCTCACTACCCTGAGCTGGGAAATCGCTATCAGCAGCTATCCATAGGGCCTTATTAGGCTTAGAGAACCATTCCTTCAATACATCAACTTCACCAGGTCTCGGGAGGGCCTCAGGCTGCCCTATAAGTAGGATATCTACATCTACAAGATTCTCCCTAGTGAATCCACCCATTCTAACCTCATTAAATAATTTTAGAGTAGCCTCAGGCACTCTTTCGAGATCTGATTGATCATACGCTATTAGAACCCTATAGTAGTCCTTAGTCATATTTGCTAATAGCTCTAAACCTTCAGGAGACTGTCTATGGCTTATATCGAATGCAATAACTACTTTACCACTCTCTGAGGGTATTGGTGCAAATGCTAAGAGCATAGTTAAAGCTAGAGCTAGAGCAATTATCTTACCTCTAGCTTTCACCACGGGTCACACTCAATAAGCATATTTAAGCTATAAGATTCTTAACCCTTACTACTATTAAGCTATATAGTCTATATTGACGCATGCTATTCAATATATACTATCATGGGCTATATAGTTAAAGAATTAAACTTTAACTAATCCTAGTTTTAATGGTGATTATGAGTGCAGGGATCTACAAGATTAAGATTAATTGCCGGCTTAGTAGTATTAATAGTAATAGTACTAGCTCTACTCCTGACCCCCTCTATTCTCAGGAGAGGCCAAGAGACTGTGACTATAACAACACCAACTATAACTACATATGAGACTATGAGAACTGAGACTCAAGAGACTACAGTCCCAGCTCAACCAATTAAACTTAAAGTCATAACAAGGCATCCTGGCGAAATCCAGGTTGCTGCTAGAGAAGAGTTCCTTAAATCTGATATAGCTAAGAGGTTTAATATAGTAGATATTGAGTTCTACTCTGTAGACCCTATAGCGTAGATATCTGCTATAAAGAGGAGAGGAGATTTTGATGTAGCTTGGGGTGGGGGGCCAACATTATTCGATACCTTATACATTAATAATCTACTAGCACCTCTAGAGGGGAAATTAGTTAGTGAAGCTTTAGCTCAAATACCAGATAGTCTAGCTGGATCTCCTATGAAGAGGATTGATGGTGATGGTAGAGTATACTGGGTTGCTGCTAGTATAGCTAGCTTTGGCTTTACAGTCAACTATGATGTTATAAGTAAGTATAAACTACCAGTTCCTAGAAAGTGGAGTGATCTAGGATCACCTGAGCTTGGTAAACCTCTAGTATTAGAGCTTAAGCCAATGGTATCTATAGCTGACCCTACAAGATCCACGAGCCATACTAGAATGTATGAGATAATACTCCAGGCCTATGGCTGGGAGCTAGGCTGGGTTAACTTAACACTTATGGCTGCTAACTCTCTAATAGAAGGTGGGAGTACAGAGGCTAGAGATAATGCTATTGCAGGTAGAGTAGCTGTAGCTATAACAATAGATTTCTTCGGCTATACAGCTATGCAAGCTAATCCAGCTACAGAATACATTATACCCGAGGGTGAGACAATAATAAATGGGGATCCTATAGCACTACTAGTAACAAGTAGGAACCCTGAGGCTTCTAAAGCTTTCATAGCATGGGTTTTAACAGAAGGCCAGAAGATATGGTTTAGAAAAGAGATAAATAGGTTACCATCGAATCCTAAAGCATTTGAGCTCCCAGAAGGGAGGGAGAGAGCTGATCTTAAGAAAGTATTTGATAATATTGTCAATGTTAAAGGATTAGAGTTCAACGATGAGAGAGCTATAAGAATAGAGAGAGCTATGCAGATATACTTTAAAGCTACACTAGTAGACTTAGACGGCTTATTAAAAGAGGTTTGGAGGAAACTATTAAGCTTATACTTTGCCGGAAAAATAACAGATGCAAAGCTTTTAGAGTATAGTAGGAGGCTTGGGCAACCTTTACAGTATAGAGACCCAGTCACAGGTAACATAGTTGAATTTACCGAATCTGATGCAGAGAGGATCACAAAAGCTATATTAGAGAATCCAGCACTAGAAGATCAATTTATAAGAGAATGGCGTAGAGCTGCAGAGAGTAGGTATAGAAGTATATTAGGAGAACTAGCTAGGATAGGGTAGTAGGATTGAAGAATAATAGATTAGGTAATGCTATTAGAGGGTTAACGTATACATTAGATCTCCCCCTCGTAATGCTACTTTTTTTTACACTAATATTATTCACTCTAATCCTCATTATACCCCTAGCCACCCTCTTCCTAAAACCTTTATCAGTACTATCTCTAAGAATCCTTGAGGATTTAATTAGATATCCTTATGTTAGTATCCCGCCTCTAGGAGAGTGGTATATAGTATCTGATAGAGGAGAATATAAGCTTATAATAGTTAGGTTTAAGGATTTAGGAGTTATACCTAATACTATACTGGTTTCATCTATAGTTACATTATTGTCGAGTATTATTGGTATAAGTATAGCATTTGTTGTAGCTAGATATGATTTCCTAGGTAAGGGTATACTTAGGATAATATCAATTATACCTCTACTATATACTCCATTTGTTAACGCATTCGTAACTTATAAGATTTTCGGTGATGGGGGTATATTAGGATCATTAATGCTAAGTCTTGGTCTCCCATACTCTATAGAGGTTACGTATATAGCTGGCACTATTCTCGCACAGACTTTAATGTTCTGGCCTATAGTTTATCTTAATACATTAGCTTCTATGATGCAAATTGATCCTAGCCTTGAAGAGCAAGCTGAGAATATAGGTTCTAGGGGTTTTAGACTTTTTAGAACTATTACTTTACCCTTGAGTTTACCTGGAGTAGCTGCTGGTTCAGGTCTTGTATTCATATTCTCTATGGAGGATTTAGCTGCACCCTTAGCCTTTAAGGTTGATAACATGATGTCTATTAGTATTGTTAGAGCTATAACTGGATCTCAGAGTATTGAGGCGTTAAGTGTTGAAGTTGTAATCTTAGCTGGCTTACTACTACTCTCAGCTATTTCTTGGTTTATTCTCATAAAACATTATATAAGCTTAAAGCAGTATGCTATGTTAGCTAGAGGTGTTAGATGGAAGCCTAGAGTATCTAAGCCTAGCTTACCAACATTACTTGCTATATACCTCATAGTATTCCCTCTAGTATTATTTAGTATGCTACCTCAGATAGGAGTATTAATATATGCATTCTCTAAGTCATGGACGGGAGTTATTCCAGAAGGCTTTACTCTAGAACACTTCTCTAATGTGCTCTTTGATAGTAGAGTTCTTAATGGGCTAAAGAATAGCTTCATATACTCTACTTTAGCCTTAGTACTTATAATAATTATTGGAACTGTAAGCTCCTACGTTATTAGTAGGGTTAGCTTGAGGGGGTTATCAGCTATAGACTTATTAGCTATGAGCCCCCTAGCAATCCCAGGCTTATCTATAGCTATGGGGCTACTAATACTATATGGTAGCATATTTAAAGACACATTAATTGACCCCTACATAAATCCAATGTTCCTACTTATCTTAGCCTACGCTATTAGGAAGAGCCCATTTACTACTAGAGCTGTCTATGCTGGGTTACAGCAAGTTCATAGATCCCTAGAGGAGGCTGGATTTACTCTTGGAGCTTCTAGGACTAGAGTCTTATTCACTATAGTCTTACCCCTCATTGGCATAAATATTATAGCTGGTTCTATGATAAGCTTTGTATACTGTATGAGCGAAGTTAGTACTAGTATAACTGTAGGCTCACTTAATAAGAGTCAAGCTCCAATAACATACATTATCTACGATTATCTAACAGCAGGCTATGGTGGGGGCGCATATATTCACCAGGCTTCAGCTATAGTGACTTTAATCATAGTAGTACAGCTTATAGCTATTATAACATCAAACTATATACTCAAGTTTAGGTATTCTATTCTGGGGATCTAGAGTTGGCTGAAGTCATACTCGATAATGTTAGTAAGTATTTTGGTAGATTTAAGGCCCTAGATGGCGTATCTTTTACTGTTAAGCCTGGGGAGATATTTACGCTACTAGGTCCTAGCGGCTGTGGTAAAACAACAACACTTAGAGTAATAGCTGGTCTCGAGATACCGGAGGAGGGTAGAGTATTAATAGACGGATATGATGTCACATATAAGAAGCCTTATGAGAGGAATACAGCAATGGTATTCCAGAATTATGCCCTATGGCCTCACATGACTGTATACGATAATATCGCGTATGGCCTAAAAATTAGAAAGTATAGTAGGGATGAGATTAAGAGGAGGGTTAAGTGGGCCCTAGAGTTACTAGGTCTTGAGGGGCTAGAGAATAGGTACCCACTACAGCTTAGTGGAGGTCAGCAGCAGAGGGTTGCATTAGCTAGAGCTATAGTAGTTGAGCCTAAAGTGCTGCTACTAGATGAGCCTTTAAGTAACTTAGATGCTAAGCTTAGAGTTAGAGTTAGAGAAGAGATAGTATCATTACAGAGGAGGCTTAAGATAACAACAATATATGTTACACACGACCAGGAGGAGGCTATGAATATTAGTGATAGGGTAGCTATAATGGATAGAGGGAGGATAGTACAGATTGGGACACCGGCTGAGATCTACTATAACCCATATAACTTCTTTATAGCTACATTCATGGGCAGGAGTAATGTTCTAAGTGGTGTAGTAGAGCGTGTGATCTCAGATAAGTTATATGAAGTTAATATTAACGGCTTAAGACTAAATGGAACATCTACCGGGGCTAAGTTGAGTACTGGAGAAGATGTCTTAGTAGTTATAAGGTATGAGTCGTTTAGGAAGGCTGATGAAGACGATAAGATTAATGTAATTGAGGGTAGAGTTGAGAGATTAAGCTTTATAGGATTAGCCCTCCAGGTTAAGGTTATTACAGTTAATGGGCATGTAATCCTAGCATATTTACCACCTAGAGAAGTTATAGATACAGGAGCACACATAAGACTATATGTGAGCCCTGAAGATGTTAAGCTATACCCTTCAATTACTGGAGTAATTGATTAATTGAGTATCTAATAATTTACATGATTACACTTAAAGCTCTCCTAGAGCAATTTAAATCCTAAAATTAATATATTGTATATAGCTCTATTTAAGTAATAGTTTTATGCTCTTAACTATAGAAGCTAGAGTGAGGTGTGTATTGTGAGGCTTAATAAAATACTAGTTGTAACCCAGATATTCATATTAGTACTAGGAGTCTATGCTAGTTATGCTTATACAGTAGGTATAGCTGCTATCCAAGAGCCGTATATTGTTCTACCATCATACCTACTCCCCGCTTACTTAGAACCCGGTAGTTCTTTTAGTGTTTTAGTTAGATCTGGATCTGAGATTAAAGTCATAGAGGCTCTAGTCTCGAGTACAAGAGGATTATTTAAGATTGAGTTTGATAGCTCTCAAGGTTTTATAGATCTTAGAGTTGATCCTTCTTACTCTCTAAGAGTCTTAGTATTAAGATTTAAGCTTCCACACAATATACCTAATGGCTTATACAACCTTATTATAGTTACAGATACTAGGTTAATGTGGATGCCTAATTCAATAATTATTGATGATATGAGTGGACTTAGAGACTCTATTAGGATAGCTCATCTAACCGATACTCATTTCGGTGCGGAGCAGGGAGGCTATCCTAATAGCTTTAAACATACAAGGTATATTACTCTTCTAAATACTCTAGTTGAATCCTATAATATTGATATTGTCGTCTATACAGGTGATCTAGTAGATGTTGGATCTGACATCTTATCTTATAGAGACTTCTTCTCAGTAATTAGTCAAGTTCTAGCTCCACAGCTTGCAATAACAGGTAACCATGACTGGGCTCAGGTCCCAGATACTAGGAAACTCGTAAAGATATACTATGGTAGATACATTGTACCATTAAGGGTGTGGAATTTCACATATAGAGACTTCATGTTTATAGGTATTGATACTAGAATGGTTGGATACCCTGAAATGTGGCAGATTGAAGAGCTTGAGAGAATAGTCTCTAAGAGCCCCGATAAGACTATCATAATACTAATGCACCACCCCATATTTAGAGAAGCTGGAGAGTATAGGGGTAAACCTGATGATATTAGGAGATTCGTATACTCAAGCTGGCGTGATCGAGGATGGAGTCAGGCTGTGAAATTCTTTGAGATTATAGAGAAGTATCATAATATAGTTGCGGTTCTAGCAGGGCATATTCATAGAGATGCCGACGCTATATACTATAGGAGTGATGGGTCTAAGGTATACTTTATAACTACAACAACCGCAAACCATGGTTATCCTTCAGGCTACTATTGGGGTATGAAGATTATCGAGGTTAGGAGAGATGGAAGTGTTAAAGTACTAATACCATCTGGGAGACAGTATACCCCGACAAGTGGTAGTATTAATACCGAGGCTTTAAGAGTATTTGAGGTGAGAGATAAGTATTCTACTGCAGTATCATGGTTCTGGAATATTACAGGCTTCAATGAGATTAGTTTAGCTAATGTTACTCTAGTATTCTATGTTAATAAGTCACAGCAACTAAATAATTATAAGCTATACGGTAGTACTAACTATGTCCATAAGATGGAAGTGTATGATTTAGGTGTTTACTACTTATTTAAGGTATATGCTAATCTAACTCGTCCAGGCTCTCTTACTATAGCCTCATATGAGGATAAAGTGCCTCCAAGGGTAGAAATATTAACTCCTCCAATACCTACCATAGGTAAACCATTAGTAATTAATGCTTATGTAGTAGATGAAGGCTGGGGTATTAGGAGTGTAAAAGCATTAATTAAGCTTAATGGGAGAATATCTAGTACTATAGAGGCTATTAGAACTACTGACCCCACACTATATAGAATAGTCTACACACCTAGAGACTATGGAAACTATGAGATAATAATACAGGCAGTAGACTTAAACAATAATATTGGAGAATTTAAACTATCATATAGCATAATGCCACCAACAGAAACTATAACAAAAGTAGAGACAATAACAAAGACAAATATTACAGAGACAGTGACACAAGAATATCTAATTACTCAAACATCACCTACGACCACAACTCAAGAGAGAGGAGTCACTATAAATTATACTTCAATAGCCGTAATACTATTAATTGTAATATTGGTAGTAGCAGGTCTTATTATCTTAAGAAGGAGGTAGATGTAGATCTATTAGAGTTTAGTTTAAATACTCTTTTGAAATATCTATAATTATTGAGTATAATTGGGGAGTTATTATGTTTGCTGGTATTATTGACGTAGTGCTTAGTGTAGCTAGTAGGGCTAGCTTATATTTCCTTATGTTAGCAATGATAGTATATTTTATATCTGTTCTTATATCGAGTCTTAGGTGGCTTATAGCTTCAAGGCTTGATATCAAGTTTTCTAATGTATTGGCTCTTAGTGAGGCTTTACTAGTTGGGATTTTCGTTAATAATTTACTATCATTCTATAATATTGCTGGTGAAGCTGCTAGAGTTGGATGGGCTAGTTTAAGGGTTAGATCATCGTCATCATCTAAGCTACTTGCTGGAGCTCTAGCTGAGAGAGCTACAGAGTTAATTGTAGCAATACTATATATCTCTTTAGCGGTGTATAGCGGGTTTAAGTTTACTCTCCTCACACTAGCTTCTACTATAGGCTTTAGAGGTTATGCTTTAGGTGTATTGAGTGCACTTAAAGATCTAATATCTAATCCTAAAGCTTTCTCCTCTATACTCATCTTATCAGCTTCAATGTGGCTCCTAGATTCTCTAAGGATTTTTGTAGTTGGGTTATCTTTAGGTATCTACATGAGTCTAGGATTAGCTATAGTATTAACTATTACCCATATTCTAAGTAGATTCTCGCCTATACCTGCAGGTCTTGGAGTCTTAGAGGGGGGGTTTATAGGCATTATGACTCTAGCAGGCTATAGTGTTACAGACGCGCTACTCGTTGTTACAGGAGAGAGGATAGTATCAACTATTATACCAACTAGTATAGGCGGATTGATAGTCTTTTATAGGGGAGGATTGGGTGTTTTAAGAACTGCTATTAGAGGCGTTAGAGTTGAAGATAGCTCTCGTTACTGATAGTTATAAGCCTAGAATTGGTGGTATTGAGAGTGTTGTTAGCGATATAGCTAAGACATTATCTAATAATCATAAGGTCTATATTGTGACTAGTGCTAAAGCTAGAGGTAGCGGCTATATCTTAGAGTATGATGGTGGATATAGAGTCTTAAGAGTTAAATCTAGGATGCTGAATTTTAATGGTGTAACGCTTAATCCTCCATCTCTCCTAGTATTATATAAGGTTCTTAGGAACATTGACCCAGACGTTATTCATGGCCATGGACTATACTCTACTCTTTCAATAGCGGGTGCTATTATCGGCTGGAAGCGCTTAGGTAAGCCTTCAATCCTTACAGCTCACTCGTTTATTGGTAAAGATACTCCTAGGTACCTTGTTGAAGGGTTTAGGCTAGCTTCTAGGAATGTAAGCTTAGTTACAGCTGTTAGTAAAGCTGTTGCTATCGATATATCTAGGAGGCTTAAGATTAGGAGAGTCTATGTTACATATAATTGCTTAAGAGTTGATGACTGGGTTAGGAGAGGAGATAAATTTATAGAGCTTGATGGAGAGCCTATTATATTATCTGCTCTAAGACTTACATATAGAAAGAATCCTTTAGCTCTCGTTAGGGTTGCTGATTACCTTAAACAATACGTTCCCAAGGCTAGACTCTATATTGCTGGTGATGGACCGTTAAGGAAGCCTCTAGAGTCTAGGATTAAGGCTAGGGGGCTCAATAATACAGTCTTCCTTGGGCCAGTGAGTAGGGAGACTCTTAAGAAAATACTCTGGTCTACAGATATATTCGTATTACCTAGTAAAATGGAGGCTTTCGGTATATCTGCTTTAGAGGCTATGGCCTCAGGTGTTCCAGTTGTTGCTATGAGGAGTGGAGGTGTATCTGAAGTTGTAGTTGATAATGTTACAGGCTTACTAGCATTAGATGAGGATGACTTAGCTAGGAAGACTGTAGAGCTTAGTTTAAATCTTGAATTAGCTAAATCTATTGGTCGTAGAGCCCTTGATAGAGCATACTATTTCGACTGTAATAGGATAGCATATTATCATCTAGAAGCTTATAGGATAGCCACGGAACTATGTAGTAGTAAGGTGAGTAGAATCTGATAGCTATTCTAACCTTCGATGTCGAGATGGATGCTCCACCATATATGAGTAGCTGGAGGGGTGTAAGCGAGGGTTTACCATTAATACTAGAAATATTAGACTACTATAGGGTTAAGGCTACATTCTTCACTATAGGCATACTAGCTGAGGTTAACTCTAAAGCATTATATTCTATAATTGATAAAGGCCATGAGCTAGCATGCCACGGCTATGATCATAGGAGGCTAGACAAGATACCATTAGCTGAGGCTAGAGATAACATTAGGAGGTGTGTTAGAACTCTTAGAGAATACTCTGATATCCTTAGTTTTAGAGCTCCTAACCTGAAATTACCACCACAGCTACTAAATACACTAGTAGAAGAGGGTATAATCATAGATTCTAGTATTGCATGGTATAAGCCACCATTCTACTTTAAACCTAAGATTGAAGCTAGAGTATATAGGATACCGGCTAGCTACCCTAGTAGTATACTTAGGCTACCTTGGGTTGCTGTTAAAGCCCTATTTGCTAAGAGGATAAACTATGTCATACTAACACACCCATGGGAATATATAAGTTTAAAGGCAAGTCTAAGACCTGATTTGACATTGGGAGTAGGGTCTAGAGTTGGATTAAACCTAGCAAGGCTAATAGGCCATCTTAAAAACAATGGTTATATATTCTTAACAATGAGGGATTCTATAAGTAAACTTAAATCACATATGGTAGAGAGCTCTTAACCATCTCATATAAGTGTATTGCTATAGCTAAGTCTAGCAGTGAATAGCCTACACTCTTATAGACCCTAACATCGCCCCAATCACATTTAACCCCTCTAAGAGCCTCTGAGAGCTCTACTAGCTTAGATGCTTTAACCCACTCATCACTCTCACTCATAACACCCTCCCTACTATCAACTAGGAGGCACCTACTCCTCTCTACAACTCTATCATCAAGTTCTCTCACAGGCTTAGGAGCCCCAATACTAGCAACTATAGCCCCCCATCTCAGGATATCCCCATGTACTACGGGCTCTCTGCTAGTTGTCGCAGCTATTATAGCATCAGATCTCTTCAATATCTCCTCTAAGCTAACAGCCATACCACCATACTTAGATGCTAATACTTCAGCCTTAGAACTAACAATATCGTATATGAGAAGCTTATCATAGCCTAGAGTATCCCTCACAAACCTGATGTGGTAGTCCGCTTGCACCCCAGCCCCTATAACTCCCAGCACTCCACCACCATACCCCATAATCCTGAAAGCTATTATAGTGGCTGCTGCTGTCCTCCAGGCTGTAGCAGGGCCTGCATCAGCTTCTAATAGAATCTCTCCACTCTTAGGATCTATTAGCATTAGGATACCTCTAACTAGTGGGAGGCTTCTCCTAGGATTCTCGGGGTAAACGCCGACAATCTTAACACTATAAAAGCCTAGCCCTGAGGCTGGCATAACTCCAAGCCATGAACCCTCATACTCTATAGCTACTCTCCTAGGGGGGCGTGGGGCCTCAATAAGAGCTTTCTCAACAACTGTAACAAGCTTCTTGGGATCTACGAGCGCATTAATATCAGATGCTGACAGCCTATAAGCCAACATTCAACACCATATACTAGTAGGAGTAGACTAGCATATTTAAAGTAATATTTTGGAGGAATACAATCTATAATGCGGCTATACGATCTTAATCAAATAAATCAATATATATTTCGATACTATAGATTTATTATTATAAGGATAGACTAGTTTAGTTTAGGTATGAGGCTGAAGTATGTTGGAGGGCGATATAGTTATTAGGCATTTTCATCTAGTTGAGGACTTGAAGCCTCTAGTATATATTCTAGCTGTGATATCTCTAGCAGTAGTTATATCGAGTTTAGTTTTAGCTTATAGGAGGTGGACTGCTTATGGTGAGAAGATTAGGGTTCTAGATGGTAGTATCCTTACTAATCTCTTAACATTTAGTCTATTACAGTATCGTGTATTAAGGCATAGGTTTCCTGGTTTAATGCATCTACTTATATTTGCCGGTATTCTATGGCTATTCACTATGACTGTCTTGAGAGCTCTAGATAACTACTTTGGCCCATTCCTCGTTGGCGATGTCTGGAAGCTATATAAGTTTCTAGGGAATATTGCTGGCTTATCTGTTATTACTGGTAGCCTTATTGCTATTGCTAGGAGGTATTATGGTTTAACTCCGAATCTTCCTAGAGATTATAGCTACTACTTAGTCCACTTATTACTCATAGTTATAGTTATTACAGGATTCGCTCTTAATGGTCTTGCTGCCGCATCTTATAGGGCTGAGTATGAGTCTCCACTATTTGATCCTATAGGCTACATCTTCTATACTCTAGTATCCCAGCTATCATTTGATGAGATTAGAGTATACTATAGGGTATTATGGGTTATACACTTATTCATAGCTATGGCTACTATAGCCTTAATCCCCTTCACTAACCTATGGCATATTATAGCATCTAACCTCAATATAGCCCTCTCTAGGAGGGCTCCTTCAGTTGGAGCATTAAGATCATATCCTGACATAGATGAGAGGATATCTAGTGGTTTAGGTGTCGGTATTACTAAGTTAAGGTATTCTATGTGGAAGCAGAGACTAGACTGGGATGCTTGCACTAATTGTATGAGATGTACAAACTCTTGCCCTGCATATGCTTCAGGTAAGCCTCTAGATCCTAGACTCGTAATTGTTACAATGAGAGAGTTAATGTATAATGGTAGATGGGATGATAAGCCTTGGGGTAGTACTGGAGTAGACCCAGATGCTATATGGAGTTGTGTTACTTGTGGTGCCTGCGTATTTGAGTGTCCAGTCCTTATACATCATGTTGATACTATTATAGATGTTAGGAGGGGTATGATAAGTGTTGGAGATGAGAGTGTACCTGAAGGGGTCCTTAATAGTATATCTAGTATGCAGTATCTAGGGAATCCTCTAGGCTCTACACCAGTGAGTAGGGATGAGTGGCTTGAGGAGCTTAAATCTAGGTTCGGAGATGATATTATTGCTAGGCCTGATGTAGAATATGAGTATCTATATTGGCCTGGCTGCGTGACAGTCTATGATCCACGTGTTAGGAGTGTAGCTGAGAGTCTAATAGAGCTATTAAGGAGGGCTAATATCAAGGTGGCAGTTATTCCAGATAATGTATGTACAGGGGACCCAGCGCTTAGAATGGGGGAGGAGCTCATGTTCATCGAGAAGGCTGTTGGAGCATTAGACTCTATATCTAAGTATAGGTTTAAGAAGATTCTAGTAAACTGTCCACA
This sequence comes from Thermoproteota archaeon, assembly GCA_030549835.1. GTDB lineage: Archaea > Thermoproteota > Thermoprotei_A > Sulfolobales > Acidilobaceae > DSZV01. The sequence continues at coordinate 8,247 of JAUQQR010000010.1, read as the reverse complement.
CTGCTATACTGCATTTAAGTGGGAGTATGCTAGATATAGGGATTATATTAAGAATAGACTTGGAGATAAGGCTTGGGTTATTGATAAGTTAAATGTTGAACACCATACTATACTACTGTATAGGCTTATAAGGGAGGGTAGGATTAAACCTGGATCTTATAGGGCCATAGTCACATACCATGATCCATGCTACTTGGGGAGGTGGAATAATGTATTTGAGGAGCCTAGAGGCATAATTAAATCTATACGTAGACTTAACCTAATAGAGATGCCTAGGAGTAGAGACAGGAGCTTCTGCTGTGGTGGTGGGGGAGGACAGCTATTCTATGAAGTTAAGAAGGGAGAGAGGATTAGTAGAGTTAGGAGTGAGGAGGCTGCGAAAACGCTAGCTGAGGGTAGCGGGGAGCGTATACTAGCTGTCTCATGCCCATACTGCAATGTAATGTTTAGGGGTGAGGCTGAGCAGTTTAACTTTAAGGTTATGGATATAGCTGAGATTCTAGCTGAGAGTACAAGAAGCTAAACCCTCCTCCTTATAGGAATCCAGCATGCTACATAATGTCCTTTTTCAACCTCAGCTAGGCCTGGCTCCTCCTTCATGCAATATTCTTGAACCCAGCTATTCTGGTCATATGCTACACATCTAGGTCTAAACCTACAGCCTGCTGGTATCCTTACAGCGCTCGGGACCTCACCCTTAATAGGTACATTTCTTAAGACTAACCTATTCTCTGGTATAACATCTGGTACAGCGCTCATAAGAGCTCTAGTATAGGGGTGTAGTGGCTTCTCTATTATAGTATCTGAGTCTGCTAACTCAACAATCTTACCGAGGTACATTACAGCTATCTTATCACATATATATCTAGCTAATGCTATATCATGAGTTATAAATATGATCCCCATATCTCTGGTTTTCTTAAGCTCTTCTAGGACTTGAAGTATCTCAGCTCTAATAGATACGTCTAGCATAGATACTGGCTCATCAGCTAGTAGTATTTTAGGGTTGAGGACTAGAGTTCTAGCTATAGCAACTCTTTGCCTCTGGCCTCCGCTAAGCTGGTGTGGATATCTATACATGAACTCTTCTGGTGGTGTGAGTTTAACTGCTGTTAAAGCTTTAGCTACAGCCTCGACTCTCTCTTCTCTACCTCCAATACCATGTATTACTAAAGGCTCTTCTACAACATCATATACCCTCATTCTCGGGTTAATACTGCCGAAGGGGTCCTGGAATATTATCTGTATTTCTCTTCTCATAAGCTTATTAGCGTACCCCCTAGTCTTAAATAAGTCTACGTATACTCCATTAATAACTGCTTCAGGTTGAATTTTAGATATCTCAGTTAATACTTCCTCGTGAGGTTTGACTAATACTCTACCACTCTTAATATCACCCCAGTCTATGAGCATCATTATTGCTCTTGCAGTTGTAGTTTTACCACAGCCACTCTCCCCTACTAGGCAGAACGTCTCTTCCTCATGTATATTAAATGATATGCCATCAACTGCTCTAACATACTCAGCCCTACCTAGTAGTGTTCCTATAAACCCCTTCCTGATTGGGAACCAGACTTTTAAATTTTCAACTTTTAGTAGAGGCTCCACTCTAATCACCTCCTCCTAAGTCTAGGCTCAACTATAGTCTCTAATGTGAAGCCTAAGGCTACAAATGCAAAGCTAAATAGTCCTAGTAGGAGACCTGGAGGTAAAACCCACCACCACATATTATAAGCTACACCTCTATTGGCTTGAGCATCAGCTAATAATCTACCCCAAGTTGGCAAACCGTGATCTATGCCTAGAACGCTGAGACCAGCCTCAGCTATTATAGCTGATGGTACCCCGAATACTAGCGCAGCCATAGCATATGGTATTATCTGGGGTATAATATGCCTAAATATTATTCTTGTAGTTGATGCTCCTAGTGCTTTAGCAGCTTCAATATATGGCTCAGACTTTATACTTAAAGCCATACTCCTAGATATTATGGCTACACCGCCCCAACTAAAAGCTACTAGTATAATCATTATAATAGATAAGGCAGGCCACCCAGTCCAACCCTGAGTTTGTATAGCTACGCCTACGAGTATAAGTATTGGTAGCAGTGGGATATTAGCAATTATATCAATAGCCCTCTGAATAATCTCATCAATTCTACCACCAAAGTAGCCGCTAATAACTCCTAATGTTAAACCTATAGCTACTATAGCTAGAGAAACTAGGAATCCTATTGTTAAAGCTACTGGGAACCCGAATAGTAAGCCCATGAATAGATCTCTACCATAGATGTCAGTGCCTAGTAAACCGTAAGATGTGCCTAGGACTTTAATATCCACAGATACGCTCAAACTCCTATCTGCTATAAGCCTACTAATCTCTCTTGGATCAATACCTATATATAGTAGAACAAGTGTTATCTGGTAAGTGCCTCTAAGAGATTCAAACTCTCTACTCGTAATAGGTTTGCCAAATATGGCTATATTAAAGTATGTTTTCATCTCCTCAAGTGTTAAGTTAAGATTATAATAACTAATATATGGGAGTGAGAAGTACTCATGAGTAGCCTTCATATAGTTAAGCATATTTAACGATACACTTAACTCTCCAATTTTAAGAATAACATCATCGGGTCTTGTAACATATAGTAATGCGATTACTCTAATATTAGTTAAGTTAACATTCTCAGATGCTTTAACATTAAATAATACTATAATGTCTTGAGGGTAACTCCTAGAGTCGAGATTATACTCTACTCTATATACCTCTAAGTAGCCTATTAGTGCTACACGCCTAGCTCCTAGCGCGCGCTCTACTTCTGGTGCATACCTAAACAGATCATCTGGGTTTATTATTACCCTGGACTCTTGAGGTCTAATAGCAGTATAGGTTCTAGTCTCGGATACATCGAATCCAAGATATTCAACCCATGATGGTAGGGCGCTTCTAGGATTATAGATCCATGGAGGCTCCGTAACATACCTCCACATTGCTGGGAAGTCCCCAGGTAATACAATTATAGAATAAATGGACATTACTACCATGAATACTAGTATTGCTAGCCCAACTCTACCCATATTATAGGTGAGAACTTCTCTAAGACCTTCTTTGATAGACCTAGCAATATATGATATAAAACTCTCTTTTACAGGCATCTTACTCATTAGAGCTTCACCCTCGGATCTAATATTACATATAATACCTCTAGTATAAACCTAGCTACAATGTATACTAGGGTAGTAACATATACTAAGGCTAGTATAGTTGGGCTATCTCCTGTAGATATAGCAACATAGTATAGTAGGCCCATACCAGGCCAGTCGAATACTGTTTCAGTAATAATATATCCTCCAATACTACCAGCTAATCCTAGTATTACAAACGTTAATATAGGGCCAGCTATAACTCTTAAGATATATTTTCTAACAATAGTACTCTCTGATAATCCTTTAGCTCTAGCTGCTGCTACATAATCTTCACTAACTACTCTAATAGCTACAGCTCTAGCTGAGTAGAGCCATGCTCCTAGTAAGCTAAACGTAACTACTAGTATTGGGAGATAAGAGTAATATAGGATATCCTTAAATGTTAGTATTATATTTGTAATATTTAGACTATAGATGGCATCACTAAGCTTGGAGATTTGAGCTATAATAGGTCTATAACTAGTCGGAGCTAAGCCTAGGTAGAAGCCGAATATGAATATAGATAGCATAGCAATCCACCAGACTGGAAAAGCGTTAGTTATAGCTGCATAAACTATAACACTCTTATCAAATACGCTACCTCTCTTATAGGCTATATAGGGACCTATAGGTACAGATATAAATGCTGATATAACATACGCTAAGGTAATCATGATTATAGTTCTAGGTAGGGCTACTGCTATAGCATCCCCAACTTTAAGGGGTCTCCTTAACCCTAGAACACCTGCTACTTCCTCTTGGGTAACGTAAAGGTCAAGGGTAACAAGTCGAGGTACATTAGATAGTGATCTTATATACCATGGCTTATCTAAACCATAAACTCTAACTAGAGTATCTCTATACTCTCTAACCATTCTCTCACGCTCTTCAGGTGGAACTGGTGATCCAGGTCTACTAAGCTCTTCTCTATAAGCTCTAACTTGCTCATTAATAACTGCTCTTAGGATAACTTCATCATATCCAGTGGCTCCAACAATAATCGCTGTTAATATGACAACAACTATTAGAGTAAATGTTAATGTTAACCCTCTAAAAGCTATAATTCTAAGAGATCGCCTATCTAAAGGCATACAATACACCATTAAAGAGAACTATTAAAGAAAACTTAAATAAAAAAGTTTAGAGGAGAGGATCCTACTTTAACTATGTAGTTTAGCTTCTTCTAAAGTATATTAGTCCTAATACTGCTAATATTAATATTAAGTTTATTATACTTACTATTAGTGCTAATCTAGCATTTGATTGAGCTGCATCTGATGACTGCCTAACAGCATCAATTTCTCTAGCCACTCTAGTCTCAACTCCAGTAATTCTCTCTTCTGTTGTTAATCTAAGTTCTCCTAACTGTCTACCCATCTCTGTTCCTAAAGCTCTAATTGATTCGCTAGTAGCTTTACTAAGATCACTAATAGCTTCTGATAATGTATCACTAAGGGCTCTAACACTAGCAGCTAACTCACCAGATAATCTAGCACTTAACTCATCCATCCTAGCAGTTAGTGATTTAGTAGTCTCAGCTAGAGCTTTCTCAAGCTCACCTACAGCCTTCTCAATACCAGCAATCTCCCTAATTAAACCAGCAGGTAAAGTCTGAAGTCTAACAGTAGTCTCAACAGGTAATGTAACATCACTAGAATAAGCAATAATTAATAAATCATAAACTCTAAATGGTAGTAACATCTCTGTAATATCTTCTTTAAGCTCAATAACAAAACCTTCAGGTCTAGGTGTAGCTTCACCACTAGCTACTATAGCTAGAGTATCTGGATCTCTAAGTATATACTTAATAGTAATCTCGCCAACACCAGTAGCTGTTATAACAACTTTAGCAGTCCCAGGTACTGGTAATAGTGGAGCCTCAATTCTAATAATCTTAACTGGAGTTGCTTCACCAAATACCCAATCTCTAGGACCAAATGGATATGTTGGATCTCTAAATGCCTCAAGTATTAACTTCTGCTCTTCAGGACTATAATATGTTAACATATATGGACCATTAGATACCCATACAGTTCCTGTTTTCTCAAACCATGATATAATACTCCTAACCCTAGAATCCCACTCATCTCTAGCCATTAAAGTCCTACCATCAGGCATTGTAATATAATTAACATAATCTACATAAGATATCCTACCAGCTCTGAAATGCTCAACTATTAGACTTGCATCTCCTCTAAGAACTAGACTTAACCATGGTAATCCCTCAGCTCTAGATCTAGTTAAGCTTAAAGCCCTCTCTTTACTAACATACCCGACATAATCTTGAGCAACTACAAGTTCAAATGGTAGTGTTGTAGCTGTAGCCCATGTAGCCCAATCAGCAATATAACTAGGCTCAAAATGCCAGAAGTCTACGTAGACTTCTAAATTATTGTCAATAGGTCTAATAGCTACAATAGTATCGAATCCAGGCTTGTATATTGAGACGAATTCTCTCTCAATTCTACTCTTTTCTGGATCATATGCGGCATCTAAGTATAAAGCTAGTGATCCTAGTAGATCAGCCCATGTTATTGTATGTCCATGATGCCACTTTGCTCCTAAGAACATTGACATATCAAATACAACTTTACTAGTAGCTTCAGTTCTTCCCAGATCTTTAGCATAAACCCACTTATCAGTTACTGAATCAAACCATATGGCATCTGCTGGTACTGTAAGCTTACCCTCTGGACCAGCTGTTTCTACTGTAAACTTAACTCTAAATGGTATAGGCATTCCACTAAATGGATGTCTCCAAACAACAAAGTCGTATGTACATCTAGCTGGGTCAACACTATAAACATCTCTAAATCCTCTGTAAGTATTCCATACTGTAGTAGCTGTAAATACCCATAGGTGACCAACTTTAATATCAGTTCTACCTGGTACAAACCAGCCTCTACAGTTGAATGGGCTTCTGAGACCTGCTCCTAGATCTACTGTTAATCCTTGAACTTCAGCTCTAACAGGCCACTTATCGTGAGTTGCGAATCCCCATATTCTAATTGATTCTAGTATTGCTAACTCAGTACCTTTCTTGATAGCATCAATCCACTCATCTTTACTTTTAACATTCATATAGTAAGCCATATTAGCATATTCTGAAGCATTTTTACCGTCAATTGTAAGTTCATGCTTATAATTCCAGTACTCAGGCTCACCCCAACCGGGTAGATACCCTAAAGTATCTGCACCAAATTGTGCTAAGTTTCCAGGATCCCACCTATCTAATACTCCTTTACCCCATCCTTCTGTGTAGAAGTGCCACTCGAAATCAATAGGATTACTACCATAGACTATACCAATTGCTGGTCCAAATTCTAACTCTGAAGGTATAACATTAAATCCTAACTTTAATAATTCTAGGGCAAAAGCTCTACCTAGTAGTAATCTCTCATCCTCTACTCTAATAATACCAACTATGTCGACAGTCTTTCCCTTATAATTCCATTTACCACCTATTAAGTCTGCTCCAGCAGCTGTCATAATATCAGATACTCTCCTTCTAACTCTTTCAAAATCATATGTGAACGCGTATTTAGCAACTATATCAGCAATTTCGACATATGTTGGATCATCTGGGCCATAGTGTGTGTACTTTATTGTTGCAAATCCTCTATATACTTCTCTTAGAATCTTTTCTCTATCAAATACATAGTTTAACTCAAATCTAAGTTCTCTAATACAGAACGGGTTAAATGTTACCTTAGTACTCTTAAATACTTCCTCAGCATCTCTAGGTAAATCTACTACACCACAAAGCTCAACTAAAGTCTTACGCTCTTCAGGTATATACTCAGTATATCTTATTAATATTGGATTTACTCCAAGTCTTAAGGCTACAGTATCCTTATCAAGTCGGTCAGGAAGCTTTATAATATGAACAGGTGCAGGGTTTAAAACTATGTCTGTTAATCCCGCTGGAGCTGTAACTATTCTGATACCTGGTGTTGCCGCTAATCTTACAGCTACATCACTTGGAACTCTTCCAAAGATATATAGATCTATTGTGCCTGCTGTTATAGCTGGTTCCACATCTGGTAGATTGACTCTAAACCACTCAACTCTATCAACTGCAGGACCCTTAACTTGAGCTTGAGCCGGGAGAACAGCTAAAACAGGCATTAATAGGATGAGAACTAGACCCACGGCAATCAATGACTTTAGCCTACTCATAATATTTCACCTAGCCATAGTATTATTTACCCGTGAGGGTTTATAAGTTTAACGTTTAGATTGCCTCTTATACATGTATATGGCTAGCGTGACTGCTAATATAGTTGCAGCTATTGTCCCTAGATCTAGTATATTTGATGGTATCTTTTCTCTAATACCTTTAACATTATATGCTGTAACATTAGGTTTATGATCTATGCTAACTGTACATAGATCTTTACATTGAATACTCTTTACATCAACTATATTATAGCCTTCAAGGAGCTCTAGCCTTAACATATACTCTCCAGACCTATAAACAGTTATATTTAAATCTTCTACTAGAAGCCTATAAACCATAGTAGCCTCTACTAGAGGATTCCTATAGTAGGCTATAATTATTCCAGGCTCTCTAACCTCTAACTCACTATATGGTATACTAGTTCTATATGGATCCCCAACCCATAGAATAGGAACATTAAAGTCTAGAACCCCCCTGGGGACATCTATACATCCTCTATCACCAAGTGGGATCTTCAACTCGCTAATGTTCCCGCTAGTACCACCATAATATAGTATTAGAGATAAGTTAAACCTAGTAGCCTGGACGCCACTATACTCGTAACATATAGTATAGTCGGCATAAATACTCACATTATAGCCTCTACTATCCTTCTCTACACCATACTCAACTAGTATAGCCTCCTCTAAGTGTAGTCCTTTAAACTTTAGCATTTGTAGAACCACTACTAGTAATAGCATACCAGCAAGAAGAGCATAGAGTAGAAAATATGCACTCACCCTAAATTCCAAAATAGACACCTCCAACTAAAGATATAACTCAAACTTTTAAACGTTTGAATTACAACCCAGAGAGTTTCACCGTTTCCATCCTAGGTTTTTA
>JAUQQR010000009.1 GCA_030549835.1 Thermoproteota archaeon | reverse complement strand
ATTTATGTAGCCTCTTTTACTACAAAAGTTTCTATCACGTTCTCTATGGGCATTTCAAAGCGTCGCTTTCTTTTCTCATTTAACGAACGCGCTCTCCTGACATATCATTCGGGTGTTCCTAGCCATGATGCTATTGTTTGTAGTTCCGTTTCTCATTCATTTCTCTCTACTTCTCCTTCATCCACCATGGTATTCTAGGATTTTTGACTATGTCGTAGTAGTCGTATGAGCTCTAAAAGAGTGAAGAAGCTTGAGATCCTCAAAACAGCTCAGCTTAGAGTACCCAGTTCTACTAGCAATCCTACCATCAATAGTCTCAGTAGAGAATATCACGACATAGGGCCTCAAATACTAAACCCTAACTATACAGGTGAGAAGCTAAAGTAATAACTATAACAACTAAGTGTAGGAGCCTACGAGGCTGTTTCTTCTTAACTTTTCCGAGGAAATGCTTATAAGCATTGATTTCTAATCTATCGGAGGAATATGGGAAGCGATGAGATCAATGCTCCAAGCCGCCCAGAGCTAAAACTTGATGAGAGCCCCGGTGTTGTTGAGCTCAACAGCTACCCATGACTCCACGTGGGCGATGTGGAAGTCCCTAGATGTGACCATGGAACATCTAGGGACAAACGGAGATGGATTGGAGAGCTCTTTCAGCCGAGTAGGATGAGATGCGTGAGAGTCTTACCTCTATATGAATTTATGTGATTCACGTTAATCTATCCAGTCTTTTGTTTGTATCTTTTCCGGGATATACTGGTGTGCTAGGAATTTTAATCCTTTCCCTGTGAGTGCTTCTATCTCTAGTTTAACTTTTTTCTCTAAGAATAACTGTAGTTCTCTCCTCCACTTCTCTGTTTGGAACCATGAGTAGTTCATTAGCTCTTTAGCTCTCTTTATGTCTCTCTCTTTGGCTTTTATTATGAAGTTCTTCCTTTCAGATTCTGATATGTATGGTTTCTTATTCTTATCACCAAATATGTCTGTCATTGATACTCCTAGGAATTTGGCTTTTGGTGTTGCTAGCCTCTCACTCTCATAGCTTAAAGTTATGCTTCCAACTTTAAATACTGAGTATATATTCCATCCGTAAGGGTCGCTATCTGTTAGGATATATACTGGTAGGTTTAGCTCCTCATTTAGTCTCCTCACGAATCTTCTAGTAGCTCTATCGGGCTGCCCTGCCCCAGTTATTAGTATGCATTTATACTGCTTCCAGAAGCCTATCCTATGTAGCTGCTGGAAGACAGCATCTTTCTCAACTACTAGGACAAACTCTGCATTTACATCGAGAAACTCTATTAAATCTGGGGTTGACTCTATAGCGTAAGCCCCGTGACCGAGCTTTGATAAGTCTATGACGTCTGGGCCACTCTTAATCCTCATATCTCCTACTACTTTACCCTTCTCTTTACTTAGTATTAGCATCTCCTCCCTCAGTAGCCCCGTCATGACCTCGAGATCTCTTAGTGCTGAGTCACTCTCACTCTGCTCATCCCATGTATTCTCCTCTTTATGGCGTCTTGTTAAATCCTTGTATATTATTGTGTGTTTTCCTCTATAGTATAAGTCTCTAATCGTGGGGTACTCATTCTCTATGAGAGCCTGGTATATTATTGAGGCCATTAGTAGTGTTTGCATGAATCTCCTAGTCTCTCCTATGTCTAACAGGTTCCTCTCTAGTACTTCCTCTCCTAATACTAGTATCCCCTTCTCAGGGTCGAATATTGTATTAGATAGTGTCCTCTTAGGTATTACGAGTTTTGGCGGTTTAAGTTTACTAATATCTCTGAGAATGGGGAGTATACTCTCTCTCATAATGTTAGCAGCTCTCCTCCTAGCATCTACATCAACCTTATCAATATTAACATGTGTCATGGTATTACACCTAGGATATTTTAACCTCACTAATTATATCTCTAATCATATCCTCTACACTACTCTTACCTGTAATAAGTTTAGATACCTCTATATAGTTGGCAATAAGTTTAATGAGAGCATCTACAATATCCTTCTCCTCGTTAGGCTCTAAAGGCTTCCACTCATCTGGACTCTTAGATATTATCTTTAAACTCCTAGAAATCTCTGGTATATACTTGGCTAAGACTACTACCTTCCTCATAGCCTCAGCTTCTCTCTCCTTATATGAGAGATAGCGTCTAAGTCTTCTAGCTAATTCTAGGATACAGGCTCTTATCTCCTGTTCTAGCTCGGGGACATCACTTATACTCTCCTTACCAACACCTCTATAGGGTATTTTAGTACTTGCTACATGAACTAATACTACAATTGGAGCTGGCATGTTAATCTCGTAATTCTTCCAGTTAATATCCTTTAGAACCTTATATGATACATCTTCACGCTCCTCATATATTAATGGTATTTTATTAGCATATCTTAGTAGTATAGGTTCTTCTAGTGATGGGATAGATCCTCCATAGGCTAAGCCTACTTCTACAATAAATGGGTGCCCTTGGTATACTCTAGCAGGCCTAGTTATAGCATCAACCCACTCAGGACTATACATTCTCGTAAGACCTATCTTTATTAATTCCTTACCTAGAGGACTTAGGTAATCACTTCTAGGAGGTTTAAATTTAAATAACCTCATTGAGTCAACAATTCTTGCAAGTATAGCTCCATTACTGTCTTTTAATAACTTCTTAGGCCTCATATTATGCTTTAATCCTATAGTTTCCAAGAATTTTAATGCTGTAATCTTACCTACACTCTGGAACTCTGCCTCCATAAATTCTAGCATTGTCTTAGCCTTAGTATTAGTTAGCATCTGCTTTAAAGTCTCAACATCTATGCCGTGAGGGTGAGGTTTAGATTCTCTAGGAGGCTTAGGCATTTTCCTAGTAGTTCTAGGGAAGTATATTATCTCCTCTTCCGGCGTCTGGAGTATAATATCAGCATATGGGGCTATTATAGCTGTTCTCTTTACATACTCTAATACTCTACTCTTCGCCCTAGGCCAATCACACTCTATAGCTAATGAGACCCTAGTCCCATGCCATAATCCAGGCTTCCTCCACTGTGCTTCTTCAACTATTACAGGCTCATTCCTTTTCATATCAATATAAAGTCTCTTCATGTAGATATAGCTAGACCCCTTCGTTGAAGAAATAACCTCAACGTAAGATCCTGTAGTAACCTGACCATAGAGGACTGCAGCCTTAACGCCAATACCATACATACCTCTAGTCTGCCTAATAACATACTTACTACTAAATAAGACTTTACCAAATGCTTCAGGCATAACGGTGGGGGGGACGCCTATACCATTATCTTCAACAGTAACTCTACACAAGCTCTTCTCATTACTACTATTAACTTTCTCAATAAATATTCTAATCTCAGGTAGAATACCGTGACCATCTGTAGCGTCAAGAGAATTCTCAACAAGTTCTCTAATTGTCTGGTATAGAGCTCTAGCCGGATTAGAGAACCCAGCGACCTCCCTATATTTAGCAAAGAACTCTGCAACACTCATCTCTCTAAAATTTTCAAGTCTACTCACAACCCCCCACCGCCAGCTATAGATTAGATATAATATAGATTATTAAGGCTAGAAGCCCTACATGATAATCTATGGTTTAACCTTAAAACTTTTTATAAAAAGCTAATGTATTCTCTTAATGTATTTGTGTTATCTGAAATCTATACTGTACATTAATCTTTTACTATACACGAGGTTATTATTGGTAGTATAAGTGTAGCATCTCCATAGATAACTACTGTTTTAGCTGATTGTCTAATCTTACCCCAACTAATAGCTTCTCTAGGTTTAGCTCCACTTAGGCTTCCATCATATTCTTGTGCTGTTGTTATGTATATAGCGTAGTCTAAGCCTTCTCTAAACTGAGACCACCATAGTACATGGTGTTTACTTATACCTCCACCTATTATTAGGGCTGTAGCTTTCTTAGCTGTAAAGAATATGTCTGAAAGTCTCTTCATATCTATAAAGTAGTCTACTATAATATCTTGTCCTCTCTGCTTCTCCATGAATAGTGATGTCCCGAAAGCTCCGTCAGGCCATCCTGGCACGAATATATCTACCTTAGCTTTAGAAGCACTCCTAAGAATACTATTCTCGTCTTTAATCATATCCCCAGCTAATCTCAATATCTCGTATATGCCCCATTCTCTCTTAATCCTTATAGCCTCTTCTACAAGTCTTCTAGTGAAGTTTTCAATTATAAGACCGTAAGAGTCTACTGGGATAAATACATTACCTAATCTTTGGAAGCCTAAGTCTCTAAGCTTACTATCATCTACTTCGAAGTATCCTTTGAGATATAATCCTCCTAGACTTCTAGCAATATCATGATCTATAGCTCCAGTCGTAGTGAAGACTACGTTAAATAGCTTAGAGCTAATAAGCTGTGATATAACACCTCGAAGCCCTGTTGCTATAAGATTACCGGTAAATGATATTATTCTTAGATCACTAGATTCTAACCCTTCGCTTAGAACCCTAAAAGCCTCATATATACTAGAAGATGTAAATCCATGCATTAAACCATATAATTCTACTAGGCTACAAACAGTTAGACTCCTACTTACTCTAATATCTGTTACGGGTTCTAAGCTCAACATAAGTCACCATAACCTTTAAACCTTAAGCCAGTAGAGTAGAGTTTAAAAATATTTACAAATCAAAAACCAAACACCGCACAGTAACACATTATAGTAGTGAGGTGTAAGGTGTGATAAACCCAGGAAAAGGGTTATCTCCACTAGTAGCTACACTAATATTAATAGCTTTCACTGTAATAGGGGGAATACTAGTATATGAGTACTTCACAAAAACATCAGAGGGTATAATGAGCTCAGGCGAGCAACTAATAGTAACAGCATCCAAGTCATATGTAGACGGGTCTAGGTACTTAGTATACGTCGAAGTCACAAATAATTATAGGACAAATGTAACAATAACGGGTTTCAAGATTATAACTGATGCCCTCACTACAGTCTCCACAATTACTCCACTTCAAACGAGCGGGAATAATATCCAGCCTGGGGGTAAATATACGGCTATTCTCACTGCACCTATAAATACTAAAGCAATAATTATTGATTATAAAGTCAGAGGCTCAGTATTAAGCAAAACTATACCACTAAGCTAAGTTTACATACAGCAGAGACCCTCCTCTCCCTAAAATATTTTTAATAATTAGAGGGGTAGCTTAATGCTTAATCTCTTAAGAGAGAAGTTTAAATTAGGGGGTGGTACTAGTAGGGATTATAATGTCGTTATAGAGAAGCCTAGACTAATATCTACACCTGAAGAGTGGAGGATTACAGCTCACTATAGGGTTGGCGTTGTTAACTACTACTTATACGTTGATGACTTAGGTTTATCTAGGCTTAGATTTATTGAGCCCCCATCTCCGAGTAGTGAGAGGGTTAAGGATATTATTGCAGGCTTATCCAAGCCATCTAATGATATAGAGTTTTATTATGCTAGTAAGGCTTTAAGCGGTTACGGCTCCCTCTATCCCCTAATTATAGATCCTCATATTGAAGAGATAGCTTTAGAAACTCCTGGGAGGAATTTATCTGTTATTCATAAGCTTGTCCCTGCTAGGTGGGTTGAGGTTGATTTAGTCATTGATAATGCTACAGCTGACTCTCTAGTAGTTCAGCTTGCTAGGAAAGCTGGTAGGATTATTAGTATAGCTGTCCCGTACGCTGAGGGTCAGACTACTGAGGGGTTTAGAGTTTCAGTGACATTCTCAAGGGAGGTTTCAAGGTTTGGTAGTAGTTTTGTTCTTAGAAAGTATCCTGAGAAGCCTAATACTATAGCTGATCTAATAGCTAGTAGAGTCTTATCACCTCTAATGGCAGCTTACCTGTGGATACTTGTAGAGGCTCAACTATTCCTCTTAACAATAGGTAGTATGGGAGCTGGGAAGACTACAATGCTACAAGCATTAGCAGGCCTAATACCACCCTATTATAGGGTTATAACTATAGAGGATACACCAGAGTTAAGACTACTAAATCCACACTGGGATTCTCTAATAACGAGACCATCATTACCTGGTGAAGCATTAGTAGAAGTAAACCTAGAAGATTTACTAAAATTTGCTCTTAGAAGAAGAGCAGAGTATGTAATAGTAGGTGAGGTTAGAGGGAGAGAGGCTAGGCTTTTAGCACAAGCAGCTGCACTAGGACATGGTGTAATGACAACATTCCATGCTGATAGTGCTGAGGGAGCAATACTTAGACTCCAAATGGAGCCTATAAGCCTACCACAACTATTCCTAAGACTACTATCAGCTATAGTTCACATTAGGAAGATTCCAGTATACGGTGGTAAGGTTAGGAGGAGAGTCTATAGTATATCAGAGGTTAATGAGGATGAGCTTATAACGGTATTCAAGTGGAACCCCCTAGAGGATAAGTTTACCCCGAGTACTGCTAGTGAGCTAGTTAAGGCTAGCGTAAGGTTAGAAGAGGCTTGGAGTAAACTTGGAGTACCCCATAACGAGCTTATTAGAGAGCTTGAGAATAGATCTATACTCTTAGAGAAGTTAGCAGGCTTAGATCCTGAAGAGTTCTACAAAGCCATAACTAGGTTCTATATTAGCGAGTATGGGGAGGCTGTTAAGCTTTGAACTTAAAAGCTAGACAGACAATATCTCCTATGGTAGAATCAATCTACACCTATACTAGCAGGTTTTGGACTATAGATTATTATGGTCCAGAGTTTATCTCATTTATGAGGATAGCTACCATTATTGTATTAACTGTGACTCCAGTATTCCTATTAATAAATGTGGTATATGCCTTAATAGTAGGCTTTAATATCCTACTCTTCATTTTAAGCGTAGCACCCGTAGTAGTACTGGTAGTAGCTCCATACTTCTGGAGGTTTATTGTTAAGTCCGGGGTTGATAAGGAGCTCCCGGCTGTCTTAGCATACCTCATGGTTTACACTAAGAGCCCCATACATATAGCTGACTTAATAGTTAAGCTTAAGGATGAGAGGGGATTCTTCTGGTTTAGGTTTGAGTCCTCTAGGCTTAAGTTTCTACTAGACTCTGGCTTAGACCCGCTAGCAGCATTAAAGAAGCTAGCAGAGACTACTCCATCTAAGAGTTTTAGTAGCGTTCTTAGAGACTATACTAACGCTCAGATACTAGGAGCATCTAGGAGTCAGCTATCACTAATACTATTCAACCATGCTTTAAACTCTATAAGGGAGCAGTGGAGAGCTCATATAGATTTTGGTAAGATAGTTGCTGAGGGTATAATTGCAGCTATAGTGTCTCTTATAGCACTAACACCAGTAGTATTAATTGGGGGATCTCTATCAGTTCTAATACTAGTAGTTCCCCTAGTAGTAGCTCCTGCCGGAGCACTTGCAATGCTAGCTACTAGGCCTTCTCTAGGCGAGTATAAGCTTGGATACTTTGAGACACTCATAACACTAGCTGTACCCTTCACAGCAGTACTAATAAACTTTAAGGTGTCTCTAGAAGCAGGCTTAGCATACCTAATAGGAATGACTATTGTCGTAGAGAGTATAGCCATAGGCTATAGGAACCTAAGCCATAGGGCATTCCAAGAGCTCAGAATAGCTATAGATGAGGCTAAGCTAGGATATATTCCAGAAGAGAGACTATCTAGAGCTGAGAGAGCAGCTATAGGAGTAATAAGAGCAATAATATCAGCCTCTAGAGTAGCTGGAACAATGGGCTTAAGTGATGCACTAACACAGCTATACAGCCTAATAGATGAGGCTAGGAGAGAGGCTAAGTCTGCCTCAGTACAGGCATCAATATTGGCATTAATATCAATAGCATCAGTACCCATGGCAATATATAGTCTACAACTACTAGCATCAGCAATACAATCAATGCCTCAGCTTGGAAACGTAAGTAGCATAAACGAGATAACAACGATAATAGCATCTACGGCACCACTAGTAGCACTCCCAGCATCAGTACTACAGAGGGGATGGCTAATAACGCCTGTCTACCCGCTACTAGCACAAACACTAGTATTACTAATCCTATAGCCTAAACACCATATAATATGGTGAATCTAACGCGTCAGGACGCGGTAATTCTGTCATCTAATCCCTTGGGGGCAAGCTTCTTCATCCGCTAATAGCCTTAAACAGCTAGATAACCACATAAATACGTTATAATCCAAGGTTTAAATTCAATCATGAACTGCTATAATCTTTAAATGCTAGGTCATATTAAGGATTTTAGCGTAATCATTATATTCCAGAAACTTCACCGTGTGTTCTATTTTTTCCTCTACCTAGCTTCCCCTCTGATGCTGCCTTAATATATTCTATGAAGTCTTCCTCGTAGGGTACACCAACGAATACTAGCCTACCATTTATGGCTATTGCTGGTACACTCATTACTCCATACTTATCAGCTACATCTGGATTCTCATATGCTTCTACAGCTTCAGAAAGTATGATCGGGTTGCCCTGTTTATATGCCTCATAAGCCATCATGTGAGCTAGGAGTACGGCGTAGGGGCAGTATGGGCATGATGGTGTTACTATTGTTTCTATGTGAACTTTTCCTTTAAGTGTTCTTAGTATCTTCTTTGTCTCTTCTTCTAGCCCTGACTCATTCTCACTTATCCTCATAATTGTCTCTACTAGTGCTCTAATCTCCTCCCCTGCAGGTATACCAGTCCATCTAACATAGCCCTTAATAAAGCTAACTGTAGGAACTCTTCTAACATTTTGAATTAAGAACTCCTCTCTATGACTCTTATTCTCATAGTCGTAGATTCTAACATTTAACATCCTAGAACCACCCCTAATAGGGCTAGCGTCTCTAAAGAACTTCAGTAAAGCCACAGTATCAGAGCACGCATCACAGAGGCTACCAATGAAGACATCTACATCCACAGAGTTAACCATAGTTGCTAGTGTATCTTCAAGATCACGCTTAAACTCATCAGATAAGTCTAGTATATAAAACCTAGCCATTAAATACACCTAGTGTATTAAATCTATAGAGAATCCTTAATAACCTTTAGTATATGTATAGTCCTCCTAGAATCTCGTCAACACCCACAACCTCACCCCACTAAACCTAGAATCGACTCAATTAGCCTCCATTCTCGTCTTAAACGATAAGGTCTTCCTAGCTTAGATACTAACCAGGATAGAACTGTTTAAACAGCTAGATATCATAGTATTCCCTGGTGTTTTAATTGTATGCTAGGATTATTGCAGCTGATAGTATGGGTGTTAGGAGTTTAGCTACATTTGTTAGCTTATGTGGTTATAGTATTGGGTTAGATCTCGGGGTTGCTATAGCTCCTAGACGTTATGGTTTACCTCCCCATCCATTAGAGTTAGAGAGGCTTGAATCATCTCTAGATAGTGTAAGGAAGTTTATTAGAGAGAGCTCTATAATAATAATAACTCACTACCACTACGACCACTATGTTAGTAGAGAGCCTGAGCTATACTATGATAAAATGCTAATTGTTAAAGACATCACGAGAGATATAAATTTTAGCCAGAAGCTGAGGGGTTACAGGTTTCTTAAGAAGTCTGGATTGGAAGATAAAGCCAACATAGTAGTAGGTGATGGGAGAACCTTCAAAATTAATAGGTTAATTATAGAACTTTCAAACCCCGTATGGCATGGAGAGGTTAATAGTAAGGTTGGTAGAGTCCTAATGGTTAGATTAGTCTGTGATAATGAGAGTTTAATATTCACTAGCGATGTTCAGGGTCCTGCTGATCCCGAAGCATTAAGAATTCTTAAGTCATGGTCTAATCCTAGACCTAAACTCCTAATACTAGGAGGGCCACCTACATACTTCTCTAGATCTATTATCTCTAGCGATACAATCAATAAAGGCTTACAGGGCGTAATGGAGGTTATAAGAAGCATCAAGCCTGAAACTCTAGTCTTAGATCATCATATATTAAGAGATTTAAATTATATGGTATACATTGAAGAACATCAAAGAATAGCTAGAGAATTAAACATTAAACTAGTTACAGCGGCAGAGTTTGAAGGTAAACCTATAGAACAACTTGAAGCTAGAAGAAAAGATCTCTGGAATATTAACTTAGAAACCAGAGAAGAAATAGATAATGAATGACTATTCACAAATACTCCTAAATATCCTCATACCCAGAGACTTCTACTCCCTCATAGATCTCCTACAAGAGCCCCAATAAATTCCAAGTCCTAGGAAGATGTAAGGGCTAAGCTCTGGGTCTCTTAGAGCATTAACATTTATTAGGGGTTCAGCTCTGATATAAGTTCACTGTCTCATCCATTGTTCCCCCATATTGGTCTTGGGCTTGCACCACCGTTAGAGACTTTCAGGACGATCTCCGGGCACTCTACATCTTAACTTATCCTATATTTAACTTACACGATGTTTTAGAGGATTTTAGCTATAATCCTATATTGATTGTTAATTAATTATAATCTTACCTTTAAAGCTATGTTTTTCTTTGTAACATTAGGGGGTAATTTGGGAGTTTCGTGTAGTCTATGTGAGGGTAGGGCAGTCTATTATAGGTCTTCTAGTGGTCACTATCTATGTATTTCTTGTTTGGGGAGGATGCTAGAGAGGAGTATTAGGAGGCATTTAGGCAAATTTGCAGCTCTTAAGCCTAGAGGTAGAGTCTTGGTACCTGTAACATGTTATAATACTATGGCATCACTTGGTTTAGCATATATAACATCTTTTATTAAGAGGGGTTATGAGTCGGAGATTAGAGTTGCTATTCCTAGTAGCGTCTACTTAGATCAATACTCTATAGATACTCTGGCTAGGAGTACTAGTATTATATCTGTTGATGTTAGCCCTAGGTATAGGTTTAGTAATATAGTTGATACTTTAAGGTATGATAGAGTTTGGAGTATAATATTAGCTAAGATATTAGGCTATGATACTATCCTACTACCTATAACAATTACAGACTACACTATATTAGGTCTAGAAGCTCTACTATCTGGATCTGAAGAGTTACTAGGAGATGTAGTTGATAAGCTTACATTAGACAGTGTTAACGTTATTAATGCTCTATCAACTATAGAGGCGGAGGCTATAATATCTTATGCTTTCCTAGTTGGATTAAATGGTTATTGCCTAGATGATAGCTATGAGAAAATTAAAGCTTCTAGAATATTCTACTCTGTAAGCCCTAAGGGCCCTGAATTAGAGTTTAGCTCAGTTAAAACTATAGACTTCCTAAGGGGAGCTTTATTAAGAAAACTAAGGTATACCTGTAGTGTTTGCGGGGGACTCTCACTACACCCAGATAAGTGTAGCTCCTGTAATAATAATAGCTTTGATAAGATGAGAGTAGAAGTTAAAAATAATACTAACATATATACGCGGTAGCCGCACCATTACGACTTAAATTTTTAGGGACTTTAACTTAAGCATAACTATTTATATACTTGATAGCTCGCTAAAAATGTGAGGGGTTAAGCTAGAGGGAGGCGAGTGGGATGGGTAGAATTGAGAATATTAAATATCTCGGCTCTATTAAATCAATAACTCCAATGAATTATATCGTGATATCTATGGCTAGAGAGAAGCCTATACCTATAGGTTCTAAAGTATACTTTAAAGATGAATATGGGAAGTTTAGAGAGGCTGGCTTAGTAGTAGATATTATTGGTAATGTGAAGAAGCCTTACGCGGTTGTTAAGATTAAAGATAAAGATTTAGTACAAGCTATTGAGAGCTCTAGCGACCTATACTATGAACCTTGGAAGCCTCCTAGGAAAGCGAGGGGGAGGTAGTATGAGTCTTGGGGGATTAGATGATAGTATAGAGAGATGCCCTGGTGAAGTTGTTATTACACAGGAGGGGTATGTAGTCTGTAGTAGTACAGGTGAGGTTCTAGACGTTAACATTATATCTGACGAGCCTGAGAGGATGTTTAGAGATGATGGTAGAAGTGTCTCTAGAGTAGGAGACCCCATAACATTTACTCAACACGATTTAGGGATAGGTGTTACACTTAGACCACAGAAGCCTAGTAATCCACTGAAGAGGACATCGGGTATATTAGCTAAGAGAATTAAGGAAGCACGTGTAGCTAAGAAGGATATATATAAGGTTTCAATACTTAAAAAGGCTAATGAGATAGCTAGTATACTAGCCCTATCTAAAACCGCGAAAGAGGATATTGGCTATATAATAAATAGTTACCTAGATAAGGAGAAGATATCGGGAGTTAAAGAACAGAGGTGTATAGTAGCTGCTGTGATATTAAAGATAATTGAGAAATATAATCTATGTATAACTAAGAATGAAGTTCTAGAATTACTAGATGTAGACCAGGAATGTGTGTGGGACGCTACCAATAAGCTCTATAGTAAAGGAGTATTCAGTAAAATTAATAGACACATATATACTGAGGGAGGGAGTAGGAGATTAGTAGATAGAGTTGAGACTTACATTAATAGATTGGTAAGTGATCTCAAGTTAGAAGATAGTGTTAAAAAAGATGCACTAGAGTTCTTAAGGGTGGCTCTAAAATCTGGTAAGACACTATATGGTAAGAAGCCTGAAACAGTAGCAGCAGCTATAGTCTACTTAGTAGCTAGACTCCACGGCTACGAGAACATTAGTCAATCTACAGTAGCAGAGAGGGTTAAAATTAAGGAATCTAATGTTAGAAAGCTTTATAGATACCTTATGGATGGAATGGTTGTAATGGTACCATTATGAGATTACTTTTATATTAGTTGTGTCATAGTTCTAGCTTCATAGTATGTTATTACTCCAGTTTTATCAACTATAGCAATTATAGGTATATGATTTAGTGCTTGAACACCTCTACTCCACTCTGCTAACCCTTCTAAAGTCATATGTACACCTTCTTCTAAGACTAGTATTTCTAAGACTTTACCGGGACTTAAGGGTATTAGTAACGTATTATCTTTAACTCTAGCCTTAACCCTCTTACCCTTAGTTCTCAAATCATGATATACTAAAAATAGGCTTAATCTTATTCTAAGCATACTAAGGATTTGTAGTGAAGCCTCCCACCCACTTAAACCATTAAACTCTATAGTACCTAGAGATGCCTGGTAAGCTACTTCAAGTGGTTCGATAATATTATCTCTAATATATCCTAGCCTACCTAGATTAGAACAAAACTCGCTATCAATACACTTATCTAAAACTATACCTTCATCACTAATCTTAACTATAGCTTTAACCATAGAACTTTAAACCCCATATTTAATTACTGGATTCAAAGATAAAATCTCACTCCTATTTAGGCCTTCCCCTGGGTAATTCCTATAGGAGACCTTTATAGATTCATTCTCCTAGTGTTCTGAAAGCCCCCTAAGGATGATGCAAGCCCGAGATCAATGTGGGGGATAGAGATGAGGCAATGAAACCATATCAGAGCTGAACCCTATATCCTTACTCTCTTACTTGTTTAATTATAAGATTTTATAGTCTATATAAGTTTTGGTTTTGATCGGTTTACCGGGTGGTTAATTGCATAGTTTAAATAGAATTAAAGTTAAGCTTATTAAGAAAGCTTTAATTAAGAAGATAGAGGAGACTATTACCTTAGATGATGTTAAGGAGTGGTTGTGGGAAGATTTTGGTATTAAGGTTAAAAGTTGGAATGAGGCTTCTAAGTTTATTCTCCGAGATGATGTAACTATTAGCGATATTATTACATTCCTACTTGAGAATGATATTGAAGTTAGTGATGATCTTTTTAGTAATATAGATGAGGTTTTAAAGAATAAAGTAAATCTTAGACTTTAACCTCTATACCCTTTATTTGAGTATAGCTAGAGTGGTGGTTTAATTTTGAGGTTAAAGGGTAGGGATTTAATTGATCTCGTTGATTATACTCCTGAAGAGATTTTATTTATAATTGAGTCTGGGTTAGAGTTTAAGAGGAGATTCTATACTGGAGAGAGGGTAATTAATGCTCTTCCAGGTAGGGTTATTGCTTTACTTTTTGAGAAGCCTAGTACTAGGACTCGTGTTAGTTTTGAGGTTGCTGCTAGGCAGCTTGGTGCTAGTTCTATCTATTTAAGCTGGGGCGAGCTTCAGCTTGCTCGAGGTGAGAGCCTAGCTGATACTGCTAGAACACTATCAAGATATGTTGATGGAATAGTTGCTAGGGTTAAAGAACACTGGAAGCTTATTGAGCTAGCTAAATATGCTACGATCCCTGTTATTAATGGGTTAAGTGATTTAAGTCACCCTGTTCAAGCCTTAGGCGATATGATGAGTATTCTAGAGAAAAAGGGGAGACTTAGAGGAGTTAAGCTAGCTTTTATAGGTGATGGTTCAGATAATGTTCTTAATAGCCTTCTAGTATCTGGATCTAAACTAGGCCTACATATAACTGTAGCATCTCCAAGGCAGCTTAGACCAGATGAGAATATACTAAAACATGCTCTAGAAACAGCTAAAGACACTGGAGCTATTATCGAGTTCACTGAAGACCCCTATGAGGCTGTAAGAGGAGCTGATATAGTATACACTGATGTCTGGGTTAGTATGGGTCAAGAAGCTCTGAGAGAAGAGAAGGTTAAACTCTTAAAGCCATACCAGGTCAACTCTAAGCTAATGTCCGTAGCCGGATCTAGAGCACTATTCATGCATTGTCTCCCAGCTAAGAGAGGTGAAGAGGTAACAGATGACGTAATAGATGGGCCTCAAAGCATAGTATGGGATCAGGCTGAGAATAGGCTACATATACAGAAAGCTATACTAGCACTACTAATACCATAACAGTCTTAGAGTACCTAATCTTTACAATGAGAGAGTCTGTTGGAGGAATAGTTAATAAACCCTGATTATAACTAGAACCTCTAGGGGTTTAGTTGGAAGAACTTGAGGTTAAGCTTAAGGTATCTAGAGAAGAGCTAGCTAATATTGTTAGAGAGCTTAAGAAGTGGAGTGCTCCTGCTACAGTACTGCTAAGTCTATATATACCGCCTGGTAGGCCTGTGAGTGATGTTCTCCAGCTTTTGAGGCAAGAGTATGCTATAACTGATAATATTAAGCTTAAGAGGACTAGGCAGGCTGTTAAGAGGGCTCTCTCAGCAGCTATTGAGAGAATTCAAATGATACCAAAGATACCGTCAAATGGTCTAGCAGTTTTTTGTGGTGAGAATATTGACAATGGAGATTTTATATGCCTGATGTTCATGCCTCCAGAGAAGATTCCAATATTCTATTATAGGACTGAAAAGACATTCATAACTTCATTCTTAGAAGATATGCTTGAAGAAAAAGAAGCTATAGGTATTATTATAGTTGAGAGAGATCAGGCAACAATAGGTTTACTTAAGGGTGGTAAGATAGAAGTCTTAGAAGAGCTTGAAGGCTATGTTCCTGGAAAGCATGAGAAGGGAGGACAGAGTCAGAGGAGATATGAGAGGATTATTGAGCAGCTTGTAGACGAGTTCTTTAAGAGAGTTGGAGAAGCTTCTAACAGGTACTTTCTACAACTTTACGAGAAAGGAGTACTTAAGAGTATAATAGTTGCTGGGCCTGGATACGCTAAACTAGACTTCTATAAAGGAGGCTACATTGACTATAGACTTCAGCAAATAGTATCTAAGGAGCTAGTAGATGTAGCATATCAAGGCTATGAGGGTTTAAAAGAGGCTATCATGAAAGCTCAGGGTGTTATTCAAGCCCAACTCTATAAAGAAGCTATCGAGACACTTGAAGAGTTCAAACTCCACCTAGTACAACTTTCAGGTTTAGCTATATATGGTGAGAGAGAAGTAAGCTTAGCCTTAGAAGCTGGTGTAGTTAAAACATTAATAGTACATCAGAGTAGAGAGGATTTATATAAGTGGAGAGAGTTGGCTGAGAATAGGGGGGCTAAAATAGTTGTAATTCCTTCAGGATTATCTGAAGCTGACTGGTTTAAAGAAACATTTAATGGACTAGCAGGGATTCTAAGGTATAGATGGATTATATCATAGCTACTCAATCTCTCTCATACATCCACATAATCCTCTCAACTCCTCCAATATCCTCAATGAATTTTGCTGTTGAGGGTGTTACTGCATTCTTCCAGCTCTCATCACCTCTAGCTATTTTTAGCCTTATAATCTCTCCTCTCCACTCATCTCTATTAAATAATGGTGGTTGTAAAACTTTAATCCCAGCATCTATGAATATCTTAGATATGACAGGATTCCTTGTTAGGATAGCTTCAACACGTGGAACATATGAGAGGACATAGTGAACACTACCAATACTAGTTTCTAATGTCATAATTGTAGCTGTTATAGCTTTATCTAATGGCATCCCAGAGTCTTTAAGAGATAATCTAATCATCTCTATCCTCTCACCAGCTGTAAATGGATTCCTTGGCGTATAGTTCTCTGACGCCATACCAATTAAGAATACTATTTCATCAAACCCGACCTCATATAAAGCCCACTTAACGATACTAACATGCCCCTTATGGAATGGCTGGAATCTACCAAAGAGTAGGGCTCTCCTAACCATAAAAGACCCTCAATACTATATCTAGAGCCACCCAGATACCATGAGTAGTACTAAAGATAATAAGATCATAAGAGTCCAGAGTGTAAAGTTTAAATTAAATATTTTAGATCCATCAAGTGGAGGTATTGGTAGTAAGTTGAAGAAGGCAATCCACGAGTTAATGAAGGCTATAACCTTGAAAGAATGAAGATTTGTCATATTTAATAGTAAGAGTGAAACTAAAGATAAAATAATGTTAGCTGCCGGACCTGCAGCTATAGAATATAGTATACTATTCCTATCCCAAACCCATCCACCTAGAGGGAACACCCTCACATAGCCTGGAGCTATTATAGCAAATGGCAGAAAGCCTGATATAAAAGTTATTATGAGACCAGGTATAAAGGCTATAAAACTAGCATGCATCCCATACATTCTAGCAATACCTCTATGAGCAAGCTCGTGGAGAGCAAAGCCGAGGAAAACACCAATGAAGTAGGGTGATAACAGGAAACTTAAATTAAAAACACTTAATCCACCAAATGCAAATGATAAAGCTATAATAGCTAAGACCCATGATAGAGGCTCCTCAACTTCACCTGAAAAATGTCTTTCTCCTAGAGGCAAATCAAACACCAAATAATGGTCTCTATGCAAAACCTTTTAACTAACTATTACTCTATTATAGCCAACGTAAGTATTAGATATAGTTTTCAATGGGAAACAGTGAAGCTTCAGTTTATAATATCTTACTACCGGTTTACCCTGTACCTCCTATATTCTGAGTAGTATATACTGGGGTCGTTGCTTATGGCTGTAGATCTGGTTCAGGTTATAGATGAGTGGACTACTAGGATAACTGCACTAGCTTGGGCTCTATTCTTACTAACATGGAGTATTGGTTGGGCTCTTAGGGGTGCTCCAATACCATTTAGTAAGGTTAAGAGAGCTGGCGCAAGTTTAATTGAAGACTCTATATGGGCTGCATTCTGGCTAGCTATAGGAGCTACTATATTTAAATTCATAACATACTTAGCTAGCCTCGTAGCTGGAGCTTTAGGGTAGGTTACATAGCATGGATATTAGCTATATGGCGTTACTAGCTATTAAGCTATCAATATTAACATTTTACTTAGGCGTACTCATATACTCACTTCCGATACCAATACGTTCAATTAAGAAGTGGGGTCCTGAACTCATTTGGGACTCTATGCTAGCGCTCCTAATTGTACTACTTTATAGTATATTATACGAGGCTAGCTTTAGATTAGCATCTCTACTTGGCGGGTCTAAAGCGTTATTCATTAATTGGTATGGGAATTCTGTGGCAACAGCTTTATCTATTAAAGTTATAACTAGTATACTCCAGTCTTTTCCATCTTCTCTAGTATTCTCTAATGTCATTAGTGCCCTAGTAATTCCATTTGATAGAATTGCTACACTGACAATAATATTTCTTACAACTTTAGGTGGTATAGGAGAACTCGTATTTGTTTATGGAATACCTCTTATGGTCATAGGTGTGGTATTATTCTCTCTACCATTTAAGATAGCTAGAAGTGCTGGGGCATGGCTTATATCATTCATATTAGTATTCACTATTGGGTTACAGCTACTACCAGTATTTATTTTAAACATAGCATCATACCCTAATATTGATGTTGAGAACCAAGACTATAAGCTTGTAGCTATTAGAGTAGTATCTAATCTCGAGCACCCAGCATCTAACGGTATACTCATACTTAAAAGACCTGATAGTAGCATAGTAGCATCGTATGTTATAAGTAGTGATGGCTACGCTAAGTCTAAATACGCTAACCACATATTCATAGCTGTACCCAGTAATACCCTATACCCATACCTGGAATACTCTGGAGTACTACTCCCATTATACCCTAACCCTATTAACATCGGCGATTATAAGGGCGGAGACACTATTACGTTGAAATCTCCGCATACTATTATATTTAAGAACCCGTTAATTTTAGTCTATACTACATCATCTACATACAACATCTTAGAGTCTGGAGATAGCTATAATATAGTAGTGTGGCTTAACGCTGGAGACTATATTGAGGCTAGAGTACCAGGCTCATGTATTAATAATGTTAATTCAAATAGTAGTATTAAATCCTATGAGTGGGAGTGGAGGGGTGTTAAGGGTAGTGCTTATAGAATTGAAGCTTCACAGCCAAGTCATTATGCTATGAATATAACAGTATCCTCTTGTACTCCAGTATCACTACACTATGGGGATACTATTGATTATATAGATACGGTTATTGGGAGTCTAAGCTTTTTTGATATTAATATACTTAAAGCTTTCATACTATATTACCTAACAATTCCAGCTATCTATGTATTTATACTCTTCCTCATAACAAGTGGTATTGCAAGCCTACTAGGCGGTAAAGGTAGAATCCCAATAAAGGTAGCCTGAGATGGTTAACATCCTAGATGTATTAATAATCGGTTTAGCAGTCATCTCACTATTACTAATAATTAGGAATATGATGGTGACAAGAGATCTAAAAATACCAATTGGATTTAAGAAAGGTAGTGGCGTTAAAATTAAGATGGGAGGAGCTACTCTAGTAGGGTATACCCTAGTAGCTGATAGTGTCCCATCAGGTGAGTATGAGGTATATGAGAGGTTAGTTGAGCTAGCTAGGTCACTGAGAGTTAATATAACATTTATATCAACAATATTTAAAGTTGATAGAGGTAAACTCTTAAGGTTTCTAGATGATGAGATAAAGAAAACTGAGTTAGCATATACTGCTACTAAGCATATAAGATACGCTGAGAGGCTTAAATTCCTCCAAGACCTATATAAGCTAGCTATTAGAGATCATAGACCTTATCTAGGCTCCCTAGCTATGATACTCTGGATCCCAGAGGACTCTGAAGATCATATTAGGATAGTTGAAGCATTTAGAAGTATAGTTGAGGCTGAGACTGGGATAATATTGAAGAGTGTTAGTAGTGATGGGAGTCTAGGCTCAATAATATCGTTTACTCCACAGCTAGATACAGCTATAAATACAAAACCTGTAATAGTATCTGAGAAGCATGTTAGTGATAAGAGAGGAGTAGTTATAGGTAGGTATATTGATGGAGATAATGTTCTAGTACTAGATTGGCCTAGAGACTTTGAAGCACATATAGGAGTCTTTGGACCTACAGGTAAAGGTAAAACCGTACTCTTAGCTGGACTAACCGCACAGCTAGGATTAATAAGTGATTCTAGGCTCGACCCCTACATGGTAGCAGTTATAGATCCAAAAGGAGATCTGAAGTCACTAGTATCAAATATAGCATCTAAGATTATTAAGATTGGTAATGATACCTGTATAAGACTCCCAAGACTAGATGGAGTAGCAAGTGAGCTCATAAAATCAAGCCTACAGACGGCTTGGGGAGAGAGTAGAGTAGAGACATGCCTAGGTTCACTAGTAGAGAGAGGACTAGTAGTGTATGATTTATCAGAACTCCCGAATGAGGATAGGAATGTTGCTTCAAGTCTAATACTATCAAGTATAGTCTTAGAGGCCTCAGAGAAAGGATTACCTGGGAGGATAGTCATAGTTATTGATGAGGCGTGGAGGATAGCTCAAGGTACAGCTAACCATATGATTATAGCTTTAAGAGAGGGTAGGAGTAAGGGTGTATACATAGTATACGCTACTCAGTCTCCCTCAGATATTCCACAGCCTATCCTAGATAATACAAGAGTTATTATTGCCTTCGGTGGATTCACTAAGAATTATGTTGAGCTCGCTAGGAGACTTGGCCTTGAAAATGGAGACACTTTATTAAAGCTCCCTGTAGGTGAGGCTTTAGTAAGAATAGGTGATAAGCCTCCGGTTAACGTACTAGTATATAATTATAAAAGTATGTTAGAGAAGAATATCATAGAGGGTGAGAGAATTGTCTCTAGCAGCTAAGGTTTTAGAGGAGATTGAGAAGAACGCTGAGCTTAGGAAAAGATTCTTTAAAGTATTTATAGCTGAGTTAATGCTAGAACCGGATCTAAGAATGGCGATAGTCCATGCTATTATGAGAGAAGTTGTATCAAAATCTGATCTAGTAGAGTTTGAGAAGAAAATTACGGGTTTAATAACAACTGTAGAGAGTAACGTAAAAGAGCAATTAAGTAACATAATAGCCAATATGGTTTATAAAGATGACTTAGCTAATATAGACTTAAGAATAAGGGGTTTATCAAATGAGGTTAAAGAGTTTAGAGGCCAAGTTGAGAATATACCTAGTTTGAGTAGTAGGTTTAACGACACTATTACTATAATACACGATGCTCTAAATAGTTTCATGACTAACGTTAAGGATAGTATAGCTAGAATAGATAGCTTTATTATGGGCTTAGATAATAAAGTTAAATCTGTCAATAATAATTTAAGTTTCCTTAGTAAGGTAGTATATTTGACACTTATAATAGTATTGATTCTACTCTTACTACAAGTTTTAAGTATCCTACGTATCATATAATAAATGGTTGAGAGCCTACACTAAGGTGAGTAGCTTGGCTTTCATATATAGAGGTACTCTAGAGAATCCTAGTGAGACTCTCAGAAGACTTATTAGGGAGAGAGATATAGTAGTAGCTCCAGGCGTTTTTGGACCTATATTCGCTCTATTAGCTGAGAGTATAGGGTTTGAGGCTGTCTACTTATCTGGAGCGTCTCTCACAGGATTATATGCTATGCCAGATATAGGCTTAATAACTCTTAGTGAATTAACATCAATGACTAGAAGTATAACTAGAGTTGTATCCATACCAGTTATAGTAGATGCAGATACCGGGTTTGGCGAAGCATTAAATGTAGCTAGAACTATTAGAGACTTAGAAGAGGCAGGAGCAGCAGCTATACAGATAGAAGATCAAGTAATGCCTAAGAAGTGCGGGCACCTACCTGGTAAGAGTGTTATTAGTGTTGACGATATGATGAAGAAGATTAGAGCAGCAGTTAATGCTAGGAGAAGAGATACACTAATAGTAGCTAGAACAGATGCTAGAGATATTGAGGGCTTAGAGTCCGCTATTGAGAGAGCACAGTTGTATGTAGAGGCGGGAGCTGACATAGTATTTCCTGAGGCTCTTAGGAGCATAGAAGAGTTTAGAGAGTTTACAAAGAGAGTTAAAGCGCCAATACTAGCAAATATGACTGAATTCGGGAAAACACCCTATATCACTGTTGATGAGTTTAGAGAAGCTAACGTTAAGATAGTTATATTTCCAGCTACAGTATTTAGAGTAGTTCTAGGAGCTGCTAGAGAAGCTCTAAGAGTACTTAAACTAGAGGGTACTCAGAAGAAGCTACTAAATAGAATGATGACTAGAGAGGAATATTATAACCTAATAGGCTACCAAGAATATGAGATTAGAGATAAGCTAATAGCATCAGAGATAGATAAGGTTATAAGAGAGAAATATTTAAGAGAAGCTAAACACGGTAGTATATGAGGTGTTAGTTATGGGTGGTAGGCAGAAGACTACGCTCTTCATAACACCTGAGAAGACTTCAAGTGAAGAAGAGGGTAAGAGTAAAGTTAAGAAGCAGCCTAGTAAGGGCAAGAAGTAATGAGTTACTTTAAATGGCCTCCTCCTAAGAGGAGGAAAAAGCTCATAATAGCCTTTCCTGGTAGTGTTTTAGTAACAGAGGATACTCTAGAGCTCAAAACAATTAAAGCTGGACTCCTGGGGAGGAGCCTAGCTATATTTAGGGTCAATGAAGCACTACTATTTAGAGATAGTGATACTACTATTAGAGACTTAAAACTTCTAAGACTATTACTAAAGTATATGGTTACACCCCCACATATTAGGAGGAAAGCTTACCCTATCACTAGTGATCTCTCAGCTGTAGGTCTACTACCACCACTAAGACTATATCCACATGACATTCCCCAGAATGTAGAAGTAGGAGTGAAGATAGATGGGTATGTTGAGTCGTGTAGTGGAGGTGAGTGTAAGGTTTACTTAGGTAGGATTGGCTACGGTATTCTAAGAGACTATGTAAAGCCTGGGAGTATTGTAACAGTTGAGGTAAAGTCTATAGTAAACTCTAAAATTATATTACAAGTATCATCATGGGGTGACATATATACTGGGTTTAGGGTTAAAGTAATATATAAGTTAGAGGATATTATTAATTACTATAAGTCTAGAAGTCATACGATAATATTGTCTAGTAAGTATGGTGAATGGATTGGTAATATAGCCAATAATATATTTGCACATCTTAGCGGATCTAGAGGAGCCCTCATAATCTTTGGAGGTCCCTATAAATGCCCTTATGAGTACACTAGTAGTGACTTATACGATTTCATAATTAATACAATACCATCTCAAGGTACTATTAGTGTTAGGACTGAAGAAGCGCTAATAGCTACACTCTCAGCTCTCGAAAATCTAAGCGTACTTAGTTAAGAGCATAAGTTTACTCTTAGAGATACTAATTAGAATCTCTTAACCTAAGTAGAAAATTCTAACACCATTAAACTTAACAGTTACCATAGAGAATAGCAATTTCTATAGACAATTAGTAGTCCTAAGGTACAGAAGGAAAGATAGAAGGTAATTCAATTAAGCTTATAAGTATTTACTAAATACTTTTAGACGTAGGAGGGATACATAGTTGGGTGCTAGAAAAAAGCATGCGCCAAAGAGGGGAAGCTTAGGGTTTTCGCCTAGGAAGAGAGCTTCAAGACTAGTACCTCGTATAAAATCTTGGCCTAATATTAATTTAGGTAAGCCGTCTCTACTAGCATTTTTAGGCTATAAAGTTGGAATGTCTCACGTTTATATAATTGATGATATCCCAGAGAGTCCGACTAGTGGCAGGGAGATTTTTGTCCCAGTAACTATAATAGAGGCTCCTCCAGTTATAGTTTTAGCTCTAAGACTCTACGCCTATGATCCTAATAGAGGCTACTATACTCTTGGAGAAGCTTGGGTTGAGCCTCCTGAGTATTTAGAACTCCATAGGAGAATTCCAACATTAGGCTCATTTAATACTGAAGCGAGGCTAAGAGAGTTAGAGAAGAACCTGGATATAGCCCGTGATGTGAGAGTTTTAATAGCAACACAGCCTAAACTAGCTGGAGGTTTAAGTAAGAAGACTCCAGATATCCTAGAAGTTAAGGTAGGAGGAGTTAATGATATAAGGGTACTCTATGAATACGCTACTAGTAAGCTTGGAAAAGAAGTTTCTATTAGCGAAATATTCCAGGTAGGGCAGCCAGTAGATGTTATTAGTGTAACTAAAGGTAAGGGATTCCAGGGTGTTATAAAGAGGTGGGGTGTTAAGGAGCTACCTAGATGGCATAAACATAGGAAGGGTAGTAGGAGCGGCCCAGGCACTAGAGGATCTACTGCGGGATCTTGGTGGGAGATTCCTCAGCCAGGTCAGACGGGATTCCATAGGAGAACTGACTATAATAAGAGGATCCTATTAATAGGGGAGGATGGGTATAGTATAACACCCTCAGGCGGCTTCCTACATTATGGGATGGTAAATAGCCACTACGCTATACTAGCTGGTAGTATACCAGGACCTACTAAGAGACCCATAGTTATTAGGTGGCCAATAAGGCCACCATCATGGTATTTAAGGCATGGGGCACTAAAGCCTAAGATACTATACGTTAGCTTAGAAAGTAAGCAATGAGGCTAGGGAGTGAGACTAGATGTATACAAACATGCTATTACACCTTAGACCATCCATAGTGGTACCCATATATAGTTCTAGCGGTGATAAGGTTTCAAGTATAGAGCTCCCAGAAATATTTAGATTCCCTATTAGAGCAGATATTATTAGAAGAGTATTTATAAGTGAGCTAACAATGGGACTACAACCTAAAGGTAGAGATCCTCTAGCTGGTAAGAGGACTACAGCTGAAAGCTTAGGCATAGGATATGGCATAGCTAGGGTTCCTAGAGTGAAGGGTAGTAGGAGAGCGGCCTTTATAGGCTCGGCTAAAGGAGGAATGGCTACATTCCCCCCTAGAGTAGAGGCTAGGATACGGGAGAGAGTTAATAGGAAAGAGAAGATAATTGGAATAATAAGTGCTCTATCAGCAACAACGATGATAGATATGGTTACAAAGAGGGGTCATAGATTTAAGTGCGAGAGCCTACCCGTAATAGTAGAGTCTAGTGTACTTGAATCAATAACTAAGACTAGGCAGGCAGTAGAATTACTAGAGAAACTAGGCTTATATAGCGATATTGAGAGAGCCCAAGAAAATACTAGGTGGAGAGCGGGGAAGGGTAAAAGCAGGGGGCGTAGATATAAGGAACCTAAGAGCATACTCTTTATAGTTGAGGACCATGAATCACCATTTGCTAAAGCAGTTAGGAATCTGCCTGGGGTAGATGTTGTAACACCATCAATAGTTAGTGTAATACACCTAGCCCCTGGGGGAGTGCCTGGTAGATTAACATTGCTAACAGTAGGAGCTATAGATATCTTAGTTAATAGGTTTAAGGTGAGCCTAGATTGAGTAAAGAGAGTATTGTCTTGAGAGCCCATACTAGTGAGAAAGCTACTAGGCTTATGGATGAAGAAAATACCATATCAGTTATAGTAGATAGAAGAGCAACTAAACATGATATAAAGAGATTTTTTGAAGAAACATTTAAGGTTAAAGTAGTAAAAATTAGAGTACTAATAACTAGCCGTGGAGAAAAGAAGGCCTACATTAAACTAGCCCCCGGCTATAATGCTAGAGAATTAGCTACAAAGCTAGGCATAGTCTAATCTTCTCTAATCTCTGGTATAACCGCCTTACCATTCTCAACTATATCTATAACCCTCTTAGCTATCTCTCTAAATACGACTGCCGCCTCTGAGTCAGGATACTCTAGGAAGAATATTTTACCTTCATCGTTACACTCCCTAATCCTAGGATCTAATGGTATAGCTCCAAGGAAGGGTATATTATATTCTCTCGCTAGATCTTCAGCCACACCTTTACCGAATATATGTATAACCTCCCCATGAGGACACCTATAGTAGCTCATATTCTCTATTATACCTATTATTGGTGTCTTAAGCTTACTAGCAAATGCTATAGCCTTCTTAACTACAGACTTGGATACCTCACTAGGAATTGTAACTAAGATAAGACCAGATACCCTAGGTATCGATTGAACTATTGTTAAAGACTCGTCCCCAGTACCTGGTGGTAAATCTACTAGTATATAGTCTAGTGGGCCCCAGTTAACGTATGCTAAGAGTTCTCTTATAGCACTAGCTTTTATAGGACCCCTCCATATCAAAGCTACATCATCCTTAGGTATTAGTAATCCTATAGATGCTATTTTAACTCCTATAGATGTAACTACAGGATCTACTGTTCCATCTATCCTAGCAAGCATTCCATAACCTGTAGGAACTCCAAGCATCTTGTGTATTGATGGGCCATGAAAATCTGCATCTAATACTCCAACACTCCTACCCATACTAGCTATTGCTGCCGATAAGCTAGATGTTACAAGAGACTTCCCAACGCCCCCCTTACTACTCATAATAACTATCTTATACCTAATCTTCATCATATTAGATGTAGCCATACTCTGTTGCCTTGCAACTTCTTTCATTCTCTCGGCTACATCCCTATAGCTCCCCATCCCTTGGCTACTCTCACCTTCTCTCCCACTCTTCTTATAATGACCCATTCTTAGATTTCTCTTCTCATCATCTGCCATGCTATATTCATCTCCCAATACTTTAAGCTATTTAAAGGTTTTAATATTATGTATTAAAATACACGCATATGTAATCTAATTGGGGATTATTATTGAATCTCGTATTATTAACTAATCTCAAGCATATAGACGTTGAGGTGCTTAGGAAACTTGAAGAGCTAAAATATAACGTTAGCGTAATTAAAGTTAGCGATTTTAGGCCAGAGAATATAGCTAGGCTACTAGGAGATATGGAGTTTGATTATGCTGTGATTCCAGGTTCCTCCCCCTACGACTACTCTAATCTTCATGTAAGAGTTGTTAAAGGCCCTATATCAATATATACTCTACCATACATATTGAGTGTTGTAAGTATAGATAATCTTAGCCCTAAGATTCACGCTGAAAAAGTACTTGGAGATAAAATGAAGCTTATCATAGATAGAGTTTATAATGAGATTATAGATAGTTATACTGGAACATTCACCATAGGAGGATTGAGGATCCCTAAAAGACCTCCTCCTATACTAGTAGCCTCAGACATATACTATGATGGGAATATAAGCGTAGATAGCCTAGTTGATGAAGCTAACTATAGGGTTTCTGAAGGTGCAGACTTTATAGTTTTAAGCTCTAATCCTAGTATTGATAAGGTGGTATACCTTAAAGTACTTGAAGCTCTAATGGATAATGTTGAGGCAGCTATAGCAGCTGATCCTGGGAGGATTGATACGTTGATTGAAGCAGTAGAAATGGGGGCTCCAATAGCTATGAGTTTAACCACTTCAACTCTAGAATATATACCTAGACATTTGAGAGATGTAGCAGCCTACGTTATAATACCTGAGAGGATTAGTAGCTGGAGGTCTAGACTAGGACAGCTTAGGAAGGCTTACGAGAAAGCCGTAAGCCTAGGATATAATATGGTAATTATTGATCCCATAGTAAATCCACCTATATACCCTGGAGTCCTAGAATCATTTATAACAGCCAGAGAAGCTTCTAAGACTATAAACGCGCCATTAATGTTGGGCTTGAATAATGCCATCGAGATGGCTGATATAGATACCCATGCTTCAACAGCACTATTAATCTATGCTGCTACTGAAGCCGGGGTATCAATAGTCATGGTTGGAGAAGAGAGTTATAAGGCTAGAGGTAATACTAGAGAAGCTAGAATAGCAGCTAAACTAGCCTCAGTATCATATAAGCTCAAGACGCCCCCTAAAGACCTAGGCTATGACATTTTAAGGCTAAAGGGTAAAGGACCAGCACAGAACGTAGAGTACCTAGGCCACGGGCTAGTAGATGTTAATGGACTAAGAATAGATTGTAGAAGGTTAGAAGATCATAAATATAAACATATAGAAGAGGATACTCAGAGAAAAATACTAGAAGCCTGCATACCATGGATTTAGTAAAGTTTCCTCATTTAGATTAGGTTTTCTCAAGCTCTCTTCTAACCTCTTCTTGGAGCTCTCTTATCTTCCCAATATTCTCTCTAACTTTCTCAAGCCATTCTTTAGAAGCCTCTATACCTTTTCTCGTAAAGAAGGCTACTGCTTCACTCCTACTCTTAAATATCCCTGAATCTACGAGCTCATCTATTATCTTAGCATCTTCTTCTCTAAGCCTAATAGATGATACTATAGTTGATACACTCTCAGTAGCTCTTTTTATCTCTTCCATGGCTGTTCTTAGAGCTTCTCCAACTTCTCTACTAACAATGCTAGCTAATCTTTGGGGTAGTATTGATATTGCTACCCAGTGTGGTCCTTTCCTAATTTTAGCTCCTGGATAATTCTCTTCTATATCCTTGATGATACTCTCATACTTCTTTGTAAATTCTTTGACTCTATCTCCTATAAGCTTATCTACTT
This sequence comes from Thermoproteota archaeon, assembly GCA_030549835.1. GTDB lineage: Archaea > Thermoproteota > Thermoprotei_A > Sulfolobales > Acidilobaceae > DSZV01. The sequence continues at coordinate 13,369 of JAUQQR010000009.1, read as the reverse complement.
CTTCTACTTTTCTAAGTGTAGTTTCGTCTCCTCTCTTTTCAGCTTCTCTCTTAACTTCTCTCAGGCGCCTCTTAGCTTCTAGTAGTTCTTCTTCAAAATCTTCAACTATATCTTCTAACCTCTTATGTAACCTCCCAATCCTAATGTATCCATACCACTTGGTTATGGATTCCCTAAGCTCTTCAAGCTCATCTATAGCTTCTCTATAGGCGTCCTCAACTTTACCTATTATTCTATCAATTTCTCTACTAAACTCTGACACTATTATCACCATACATATATTACTATATTAGAGCTTAAATGTTTACATTAAATTTATGTAATTGTTTAATTTTATTTTAGTGTTTTAATAGGTGTTTCTGCATATTAAGCTTTTAAGTCTGGAATAGAATATATAATAGGGTCTTAGTATCCTCTGTGATTATCTGAAGAATAGGGTGATTCGGTTATGAGATATGATTTTGTAGTTGTTGGTTCTGGGATAGCTGGGCTTAGTGTCTCTCATATGCTAGCTGAGAGAGGCTATAAGGTTGCCTTAGTCGGGATCCCAGAGCTTACATCTATAGTAGCTAGTAGCTCTTCGGGTATACTAACATACCATATGCCTGAGCCATTCATTAGCTGGGCCTTTGAGACACTAAAATACTATTTAAGACTTGAAGATAGTATAATTGAAGTTGTTGATAGCTTATGGTTCTCAAGAGAATTTATGTTCATGTCTAGCGTAGTCAATAAGCTCTTGGAAGAGGGAGTTAAGGCTAAGTATGTTAGTATAGATTATGCTAGAGAATTTCTAGGAAATATTAAATTATTTGACGACGAGAATATAGTACATATTGAAGGTTATAGGATTAATATTAAGAGGCTTATAGATACACTCATAACTAAGATTAGAGAGCTAAATGTTGAAGTTAAGAGCAGATGGGGTAATATAACTATGGAAGGAGTTAGAGTAGGAAACGATATTATAAGGGGAGATATCATAGTAGCTGCCGGCCCCTGGTCTATAGACCTAGTTGAAACCCAGAACATCATAGTCTACAGGTGTCAAGCAGTTAGACTAGAAGAGCCTAGAATAAATGTAATGGTAATAGATGATACTATAGGCTACTATGTAAATAAAGCATACGATAATACCATAGCCTTAGGAGATGGTATTAAACTAGTAGTTAACAGACCAGAAGAAGCATTAAAACCAGACGATAGTATCACTATAGAGGTGTTAGAGAGAGCGAGAAAGAGAGGATTAATAAGCAAGTATAAGATAGCTTACATAGCCTCAGCACCATGCGTAGGAACTGGGGACTCTTACCCGCTTGTAGGCAGGCTGAGAGAGGGACTCTACATACTAACAGCATTTGATGGTGTCGGCTTCTCAATAGCCCCAGCTCTAGCTAGTATGCTAGTAGATTACATAGATAAGGGTTCAAAGTTACCTTTAGAAGCTGATCCGCTAAGGAAAATAAGTTCTAGAGAGCCTATTGAGCCTATTGATTAAGTAACCTTATAGACATATTTATCTTCGAGGTACTTATTGAAATACTCTGGGTTTAAAGGCTCGCCTAGACTCTTAACTATTAGATCTTTAGGTGGATATAGCTTGCCATATATGTGAATCTTTCCTCTTAGGAAGCTTCTAATAGAATCAAACATGCTAGATTCAATTAATTGACTTAATTTACCAACTTCACGGTCTAATGTAGCTTTTATTTGAGCTGCTAGTAGATTACCAATAGTGTATGTTGGGAAGTAACCTATAGCTGTTATAGACCAGTGTATATCTTGCATGACTCCTTCTGATGGGTTAGATGGTCTTATTCCTAAGAGCTCCTCCATCATATCATCCCATATCTCGGGTAAATCATCTATTCTAATCTCCCCGCCCACAATCATCCTTTCAAGCGAATACCTTAAGTATATGTGCAGGTTGTATGTGACTTCATCAGAATCAACCCTAATAAGGCTAGGTCTCACGATGTTAAAATACTTATAGATCTCCTCTATATCGAAGTCTCTAGTAAATTTTAGATGCTTATCTATTATAGGCTTTACTATCTTAGTAAATGCTAAGCTCCTACCAATAATATTCTCCCAGAATCTACTCTGACTCTCATGAACTCCTAGACTCACTCCTCCCTCTAGGGGTGTCATTGCAAATTTCTCGTCTACTTGGAGATCGTATAGTGCATGGCCGAACTCATGTATTACTGCAAACATACTCCTCCTAAAGTCTCTACCTTCGTACCTAGTAGTTATTCTGACATCCCATATGGATAATCCTGTTGTAAAGGGGTGTGCACTAACATCTAGTCTACCCTTACTCCACGGGAATCCTAGTATATTAAGGATTTCTCTATTAACTCTCTCTAATTCACCTACATCATACTCTATGTTTTCAAGCATATGTGCTCTAGGATAGTAACCTTCACCTAATACTCTCTCTAGTACACGCTTAATAGTTGGTACTATACTCGAGAATATCGCTTTCACATCTTTATCTCTAAGACCTTCCTCATATAAGTCTAGTAAGGCATCATAAGGGTGGTCATAGTATCCTAAATGCTCAGCCTCCTCTCTCTTAAGCTCAAATATTCTAATTAAGTATGGCTTAAAAACATTAAACTCGCCTTTAGGTCTAGCATTACGCCATACCTTAGAGGCTTCAACTCTAAGCTTAGCTAGCTCATAGTGGATCCTCTCAGGGACCTTCCTTATCTTCTCAACCTCTCTCCATAATACTCTTACAATTGCTTTCTCGTATAAGTTGAGAGTCTCAGAGTCTACAAGCTTCTCTACTATAGGAGCTATATTATCTAAGAGAAGCCTCCTATGTAATAATACAAGCTCAGCTGATGCTATAGACCTACCTCTAACACCCTCACTAGGCATATATGTCTCAGAATCCCAACCCATTAGACTCAGCGCGTGCTCAATAGACCACAAAGCCCTATACTTCTCTAAAACCTCTACAACCCGCTTATCTTCAAACAACTAAATACACCAGTAAGCCTCTAAGAATAGGGAAAGTTTAAAGCTACAAGTTTAAATAAACAATAGTCTAACAGTAGGTTGAAGTATAAATAGGTATCTATACATACTAGTGCGGCGGCCGGGATTTGAACCCGGGATCGCCGGCTTGGAAGGCCGGCGTCCTAGTCCAGGCTAGACGACCGCCGCCCCATAAATCTCTTGATTATTAGAGGTTTTATAGTTAGTGTTTAGTCTAGTATTCCACTTTAATAAAGTTTAAGCTTAATAGGTGTAGAGCCGAGTTAGATTTATGGGTTTAGAGTTTGGGTAAGAGTCTTATACAGCAGAGAGCTGGGAGAGGAACGTCTACATTTAGAAGCCCAGGCCATATACATCCAGGGCCTGCGAAGTACCCGCCATTATCTAGTGAGACTCTTAAAGGTAAAATCGTAGAGTTAATACATGATCCAGGTAGATATGTTCCTCTAGCTCATATAGTATTAGAGAATGGTGTAGAATTCCTAGCACCAGCAGCTGAGGGGACGTATGTAGGGCAAGTCATAGAGATTGGACCTCAAGCTAAGCCTGAATCTGGAAACATACTACCATTATCTAGTATACCTGAAGGTGCAATTATATTCAATATTGAGCATAGACCTGGAGATGGAGGCAAGCTAGCAAGACAAGCTGGAAGCTATGCCATAATTCTAGGTAAAGCTGGAGATAAAGTCATAGTTCAGCTCCCAAGCGGTAAACAGAAAGAACTTCAAGCACTCTGTAGAGCTACAATAGGAGTACCTGCAGGAGCTGGAAGAATAGAGAAGCCATTATTAAAGGCTGGAAACGCTTATCATAAATGGAAAGTAAAAGCTAGAAAATGGCCTAGAGCAAGAGGTGTAGCAATGGTAGCAGCTAGTCACCCGTTTGGCGGAGGAAGACATAAGAGGAGGAGTAAGCCATCAACAGTATCGAGAGGAGCTCCTCCAGGTAGGAAAGTAGGTCATATAGCAGCTAGAAGAACTGGGAGAAGAAAGGGAGCAGTGAAAAGTACACAATAGAGTCTTCTGCTTCATCCCTCAATAATCACACTACAATGCTACACTATACTAGCATAGAATACTTAACCTATAAAGTTTTAGGGTTTAAATATTTATAAATGCATGTAGGTGTACGTGTATGTCTGAAAAATTAGATGTTTACCCTAATTTACCACTATTGTTTGGAAAGTGGAGTTATATAGGGGTTGAGGTTAGGGATCTAAGCCTGAAGAAGTATATTAGCCTTAAACCAGTCATACTGCCACATACTGGAGGTAGGCATGAGCATAGACGCTTTGGTAAAGCTGAGGTTCCATTAGTTGAGAGGCTTATTAATAAGCTTATGAGGCCTGGTAGGAGTGGTGGTAAGAAACAGCTAGCCTATAATATTGTTAAGACAGCTTTTGACCTCATATACCTAGAGACAGGTGAGAACCCTCTACAGATTCTTGTTAGAGCTATAGAGAAGGCTGCACCTAGAGAGGAGACTACTAGGATAATGTATGGTGGTATAACATATCATGTCTCAGTAGACGTATCACCTCAGAGAAGAGTAGACTTAGCTTTAAGGTTCATAACTGAAGGCGCTAGGCTATGTGCATTTAATAACCCTAGACCTATAGAAGAGTGTTTAGCAGAAGAAATTATTAGAACATCTAGGGGAGATCCTCAAAGCTACTCTATAAGACAAAAGGAGGAGATTGAGAGAATAGCTTTAAGCTCTAGGTAAACTTTAAAATCCTAGAGATAGATAGGTATGTTTGGAGGTGGTTTAAGTGTCTGAAAAGCCTCACTTAAACCTAGTAGTAATAGGTCACGTAGATCATGGTAAGAGTACTCTAGTAGGTCATCTACTCTGGAGGCTAGGATTTATTGATGAGAAGAAGTTTAGGGAAATAGAAAATTTGGCAAAGAGTAGAGGTAAAGAAGATAACAAGTTTGCATGGATACTAGATAAGATGAAGGAAGAGAGAGATAGAGGAATAACAATAGATCCTGCTTTCGTTAAATTCGAGACTAAGAGATACTATTTCACTATCATAGATGCCCCCGGTCATAGAGACTTCGTTAAGAACATGATAACGGGAGCAAGCCAGGCTGACGCTGCTCTCCTAGTAGTATCAGCAAGGAGGGGCGAGTTTGAGGCTGGTATGAGCCCTGAAGGTCAGACTAGAGAGCACTTGCTACTAGCTAAGACGCTAGGTATAGATCAGGTTATTGTATCTATTAATAAGATGGATGCTTCAGAAGTTAATTACGATAAGAAGAGGTATGATGAGATAACTGCTGTATTAAAGAAGTTTATGAAAAGTATTGGCTATAACCCAGATGTAGTCCCATTTATACCAACAAGTGGGTGGCTAGGTGAGAACCTTATAGAGAGAAGCCCTAATATGCCATGGTATACAGGAGTTACAATTGTTGAGGCTTTAGATCAGCTTAAAGTCCCCCAGAAGCCTATTGATAAACCTCTAAGAATACCTATATCTGGAGTATACTCTATACCTGGAGCCGGTACAGTACCTGTTGGTAGGGTAGAGACTGGAGTCTTAAGAGTCGGAGATAAGATAGCGGTAATGCCTCCAGGTATAGTTGCTGAGGTTAGAAGTATACAAATGCACTACCAAGATCTACCTAAGGCAGAGCCAGGAGATAACATAGGCTTTGCTCTTAGAGGTGTATCAAAAGAAGAGGTTAAGCGCGGAGATGTAGCAGGTAGTGTCGATAGCCCACCAACTGTAGCTGAAGAGTTTACAGCTAGACTATTCGTAGTATGGCATCCAAGTGCTCTAACACTTGGATATACCCCAGTAATACATATACATACAGCTAGTGTAAGTGCTAGGATGACTGAGATAGTAGCTAAGCTAGATCCGAGAACAGGTAAGGTATTAGAGGAGAAGCCCCAATTCCTTAAACCAGGAGAATCAGCAATAGTAAAGTTTAAGCCAATAAAGCCTCTAGTTGTAGAGAAGTTCAGCGAGTTTCCAGCATTAGGAAGATTCGCAATGAGAGATATGAATAGAACAATAGGTATTGGCATAGTAACAGATGTTGCTAAAGCTAAAGTAGAAGTTAAAGCCAAATAAACACTAATAAGAGGTCAAACAAATGCCATTTAAGATTAGAATATGGCTGTGGAGTACAAATGTTAAAAACCTTGAAGAAGTAGTAGCACAAATAAAAGATGTAGCAGAAAAATCAGGAGTAAGGATAAGAGGTCCAGTACCACTACCAACAAAAAGACTTGAAATACCAACATTCAAACTACCACATGGAGAAGGATCAAAATACTGGGAACACTGGGAACTAAGAATACACAAGAGACTAATAGACATAGAAGCAGATGAAAGAGTACTACGAAGACTAATGAGAATACAAGTACCACAAGACGTATATATAGAGATAAAACAACTTACAAGATAACCATACTAGACCCCTAAGTTAATTTAAAAGAGAAAACATAACCCCCATAAGCTTTTAATATTAAAATATCATATGGTGCCGGGGTGCCCGAGCGGACTAAGGGGACGGGCTTGAGACCCGTTGCCCCTCTGGGGGCGCGCGGGTTCGAATCCCGCCCCCGGCGCCATAACCTTATGCCTAAGCTTTCTTTGCAATTAATGCTAGCATGATACTCGGGCTGTTTCTTCTCTATGTTTGAGGAAATGCTTATAAGCTATGATTTCTAATCCTAGGATGAGCCTGGTGGCTAAGACTAGATGTGAGCCTAGTGTTGTTAGGCCCGGGAGAGTGCCCATGATCTCCAGGTGGAGTGACTAGTAGCCTTAATAAAGCTTAGGATAAAGGCATAATTAGCCCTAGGAAAACCTACAAAGACCTAGAGCGGGGAACTGTTTGTGCTCCCTCTATTCTTTTTCTTATCATTTGTACTATGTAGTCTGCTATGGCTTTTGCGAGTGGTGGTGGTACTGCTTCTCCAACCATATTGTATTGTGAGTCTCTGCCTCCTAGGAATATGTGGTAGTCTGGGAATCCCATTAGTCTTGCTTGCTCTCTTACTGTTAATAGTCTAGGCTCATATGGGTGTATTAGCCTTGTTGAGCCCATTATTGTTGGAGCTCTCCTCATAGGGTGTAGTTTTATGTAGTTTGGATGTTTACTGTTATCTGCACCTTGGAAGTATATTAGAGATTCTCCCCATTTTAATTTAGCTACTCTCCTCTTATGTCTTCTAGGCACTTCTTCTGGATACTCATGGTTTGGAGGATAAGGTGAGCCTGGCTCTGGTAGATCTTTTATGGAATCTTCTACAGTAGGACCTGGATTCTTAGGTGGGCTTAGTTTAATATTTGATATAAATACTCTGACTCTCTCACTAGGGCTACCATAGTCTTCAGCTTTAAGTATATTAAAGTATACCTTGTCGTAACCTATCCGTTTTAACTCATACCTTATAGCTTTCTTTATAGGCTCTTCTAGAATACCTGGAACATTCTCTATAACAAAAACCTCTGGCTCAAACTCTCCAATGAGCCTTATAGCGTGTAGGAAAAGATTACCTATAGGGTCGCTGTAGAGCCTATCTATAGGGTTTTTCATTCTATTTGGGTTAGCTGATGTAAAAGGCTCGCATGGAGGGCTAGCTATGACTACATTAATGTCTCCTCTATTATAGCCAGTAACATCTACTATATCCCTATATGTTACATCTTTTATATCCTCTACTATCATTGCCGCGTGGGGGAAGTTTGCTTTATAAGTCTTAGCTGCTGGGGGATAGTTGTCTATAGCAGCTATGACTTTGAAGCCAGATTCTTCGAATCCTCTAGCGTATCCACCCCCACCTGAGAATAGGTCAACTACTATATACTTTTCTCTCATCCCTCTTTATCTCCTCTTCAAGCCTCTTAACAACATTATTTAATTCCTTAATAATCTCACTATTATCTTCTCTTTGAAGTATTGCGCCGCATTTGGGGCATTTAAATTCTTGGTTAAAAGCTTCACTAAAAGTATACCTAGATCCATCTTCTGGGCACTTATAGAACTCATTATTATACTCATATTCAAGTCTTTGTTTTAACTTACTTAATACTGCTTTTTTCATTTTAAGTAGAGTCATATTCATAGAGTCTAAGTCTATCTTCCAGTAGTACCTGACAGTATCGAGCTCTGGATGCTTACTCTTATTATAAGTTATTATTTTTGCGTCATAGAATATTCTAAGAATTCTCCTTATCTCAGCTTGTTTATAGCCTGTAAGCTCTTCTAGCTCAATATCGGTTAATCCATTACCTCCTCTAAGGCTATACTCTAAGACTAGCTTAAATACGTGTTTCGCCTTCTGAGGATCAACTTCATTACTATTAGCTATAGACTCTACTAGCCTCTCTAGACTCTTCATAATCTTTTCAGTACTCAATCTTTACCACTCTCTTCCCCCTTATAGAAGGTATTATCTTCAGTTTTGCCCCCTCAAACTCTATATTAGTCCACTGACCCCTAAATAATCTATCAAGGAATATTGCTAGGGCTGAGACTTCGCTATGAGGCTGATGCCCCACTGCTATATTGTAATCTGATACATTATAATATATCCTCTCTACTTTCTCAGCACCAACTATTATTAGCTTGGGCTTAGGGGATACTCTAATATAATCTATAATATCATCAAGTGGAAGCCCATACATAGTTAAGTGGATAACTTCTCCACCACTCTCTCTCCATGACTTAACATATTCTAAGCCTTGAACACCACAGTCTAGGAGCATATGCCCACCCCATATACTGAGAGCTTTAGCTATAGAGCTCATAACACTATCATCACATATTCCTTCAATAATAAAGCCGTTAGCTCCAAAAGCTCTAGCAACAAGTCCTACATGAGTAGTAATCCTCTTATCCCTTCCTACCCTATGACCTAATCTTAGCACATAGACTTTACCATAGATCCTAGAAGGGTTTTTCAGCGTGCTCAACTACTTCACTCCTCCTCATGCTTAAACCCAGAGTTTTAGCTATAGCCTCAACCAGCTCGTTTAAACCAGAGCCTAGAGTAGCTGATGTAGGTATTATCGTAGGTTTTGGTTTGAGATTGTCTACTAGATTAGATAAGAGATTAAGCCTATATTCTAGTATCTTAGGTTCAATCTTATCTACCTTATTAGCTGCTATAATTAAGGGTATACCTAATGCTTCTAACTTAGCTAAAGTCTTAATCCCAGCCCTAACCTTATCCCTAATAGTATGGTCGTCTTCAGATATATCGACAACAAATATTATTGCATCAGAGTACTTAATCTCCTCTAATACGATATGGAAAGCTTCAATAATCTCTGGGGGGATATCTCTAATAAATCCAATAGTATCTATAAGTATTATATTGAATCCATTGACTTTTATAGCTGTATGTTTTGGGTGTAGTGTTGTGAAATATTCTTCTCCAACTATCCTACGATCGCCTGTAAGCTTATTGAATATTGATGTTTTACCTGCAGACGCATAGCCTACTAGGACAACGTGGGGAAACCCCTTCTCTCTCCTAGACTCTAACCTATACCTCCTAGTTAATCTAAGCTTCTCTAGCTCTCTTCTTATCTTAGAGAGTCTACTAGTTAGATGCTTATAGTAGCTATCTATAGCGTATCCTCCAGGTCCTAGGAATCCTGGAAGCTCTCCTAGCTTACTCCTCCTAATTAACTCTCTAATGAGAGGTAACTCGTGCTTTATTCTAGCCATTTCTATCTGGAGTAGTGCTTCCCTAGTACCAGCATGTTTAGTAAATATCTCTAGTATTAATAAAACCCTATCTATAACTCTAACCATAGCTTTCTTGGTGATCTGGAATGATGATGATGGTTTTAAATCACCATAGAATATTATTATGCTCGGCTTATCCTCTCTCACAGCCTTAGCAATATCCTCTATAAGTCCCCTACCAAGCCTCCAGGTATACCTACTCCTCCATACTCTTACTACCTCATAGCCGGCTATCTCAGCTAGTATTTTAGCTTCTTCTAGCTGATCTTCTAAACTTCTAGGTATTATGAGATATGCTTTGTCAGCCAGCTACTTCTCACCTCTCTTCCTAATAACAACAATATCTCCTAAAGTAACCTTATCAGGCTTTGATATAACCTCCTCTTCAGCCTCCTCAGTGGGTGTTAAGAGTTTAATTTTAAGTATATTCTCTAAGCTTCGAGCCAAATGTATTGTTGGCTTATACTTACCAGATTCTATCCTTCTAATAACATCAATGCTTACTCTAAGCTTCTGTGCTAGAACCTTCTCACTCCACCCCCTCTCTTCTCTAGCTCTCTTAACTCTTTCACCAAAATCCTCTACTAAATCGTAGCCTTCAGGAGGGTAAGTTTTAACTGGCTTAGCTTTAGCTTTAGGTTTATTCTCTTCTCTTCTTCTCTCTTGCTGAGTTATAATTATAGCTTTAGAGCCTAACTTACTAAGGCACCTAGCACATATATTGAATTCAGATTCATCAATTAATACTCTGTAGAGATTCTCTGCTTTAACTCCACATATTTCACAGTAGAGTACATCTCTAGTAGTCAATACTGTCCTCCAATGTACTAGTTAGGGTACTAGAGATTTAAATGTACATATGGTTGAGTTAAGCTTAGGAGATTACTAGAGTATTAACTAGCCTACCTACCTATAGCTTTACTATGCTCATAGAGTAGACGGTGGAGGTTGTGTCTTATAACGATAAACTTCATACTAGCGATGATAAGCTTGAAGTTAAGATTCTAAGAGAGAGAGTTAAGTTATTAACTCAAGCTAAGGTTAGCCTAGAGAGAGACTTAGAATATTATAGGGAAGAGATTACTAAGCTACTCTCACCTCCACATATTGAAGCTGTAGTCTTAGATATCCTAGATAATGATAGATACCTTGTTAAGAGTAGCTCGGGACCAAACCTCATAGTTACTATAGCAGATAAAGTTGATAAGTCTAAGATTAAGCCTGGAACTATAGTAGCACTTAATAGTAGAGGATCAGCTATTGTAGATATACTACCGAGCTACTATGATACAACTGTTAAGGCTATGGTAGTAGAGGAGAAGCCTAAAGTTACATTTAATGATATAGGTGGTCTTAAAGAGCAGATTAGAGAGCTCTACGAGATAGTAATACTCCCACTTAAGAACCCAGAGTTATTTATTAAGATGGGGGTAGAGCCTCCTAAAAGTATACTATTGCATGGACCACCAGGTACTGGTAAGACTTTACTGGCTAGAGCTCTAGCTGGGGAGAGTCAAGTAACATTCATAAAGATTACTGCTAGTGAGCTAGTGAATAAGTTTATAGGAGAGGGTGCTAGGATAGTTAGAGAAGTCTTTAAACTTGCTAGGGAGAAGGCTCCAAGCATACTATTTATTGATGAGATAGATGCTATAGGAGCTAAGAGGCTAGATCTAGGTACAAGCGGAGATAGAGAAGTACAGAGAACAATGCTACAATTACTAGCAGAAATTGATGGATTCAATCCACTATCAAATGTTAAGATAATAGCAGCAACAAATAGAATAGACCTACTAGACCCAGCACTCCTAAGACCTGGAAGATTTGATAGAATAATAGAACTACCACTACCGGATAAGATAGAGAGAGTAGAGATACTAAGAATACATACTAGAAAAGTACCATTAGGTGACGATGTAGACCTAGAAGAGATCGCTAGTAGAACTGAGGGGTTTAGCGGAGCAGATATTAGAATCCTAGTAGTAGAAGCAGTATACTCTGCAATCAGGAGAAACTCTAAAGTAGTAAGTCTAGAAGACTTCAACTACGCCTTAAAGAAGGTTATGAAGAGAAAATATTCTAGGTTAAACCAGTTAAATAGTATAACTCTATAGAATGCTTAATCTAAAGAAAGGAGAGGGAAAGAATTGGAAGTAGATGTTGATTACCAGACTATAAATGCTGTCTTAAACTTATGCTTCTTCCCCGTCTTCTCAATTTTAGCAGGGTTACTAAAGTATGCTTGACCTGCTCCAAGCCATGACTGCATAGGCCATCCTCCAAGTGATGGATCAGGCATTTCAACTACGTTTGGAGTAACTCCATTAAACCTCCACTCATCTATAGCTAAGCCTCTCTCATAGTATTCTCTAGGACTCTTGGTGAATAGTATTTTCTTAACGAATTCTGGGAGGCCCCTAACGGGATTTACTGCATCCTCGGGAATCTCGACCTTTTCTGGGAGCTCTTCTATAATCCTCTTTAGGCTCTCATCATTTAAGTTAAAGTACTTAGGCTTTGATACTATAGTATCGGCCCATCTACCTAGCCCATATGGTATATGTATAGTTCCGGGTATTGTTGTAGGCTCAACTACTACTGGAACCTCTATTGATCCTGTGGGTGTAATTACTCTAATTACGTCACCAGTCTCTATACCTAGCTTCCTCGCGTCATCTGGGTGTATTATTGCATAGTTCTCTGGTATAACTTGCCTTATCCAGTAATAGAATGTACTCCTATGCTTAGTTAGTAGGGGTCCTGTTGAGAAGTATAGTCTGAACGTATAGTCTTTATATAGGGTCTTTAATGGGATTCCATGGAGTCCCTTAATCTTTTCTCCTTCAAGTTTCACGCCAGGTACTGGGGCATATGTAGCTGGTGGTAGATACCTGGGTCCTCCCCAGAATTTCTCTCCTGTTACGTTATTTCTAGTCTTAGCTAGCTTATCATACCAGAATCTTAGAATTCTATCACCAGGTACGCTTCTCTTAGATATACCTTTAGTATCAAAGCTCTCCTCATAGCTTGTGAAGACTCCTCCCCTAGCTAGACCATAGGCTACATAAGGCCACTCGTCGGGTGGTAGTATGTCTCTGAATTTAGCTATTGGGTAATTTCTATTAACAAACTCGATTTCATCAGCTGGAATACTTTCAGGTATAATCTTTAAATCTTTAGCATGTAGCGCTGCGTTAGCAAATGACATTAGAATATACTCCCAGTAGCAGTGTAGAGGGAATAGTTTACCCTCATGCTTCCTACCCTTAACTCCGGGGATAGCGTTTTCACCATAACCTGGCATTCTGAGTGCTTTACCAACATCTATGAAGAACTCCCAGAATGAGGCGTATCTCGGGTGTCCATAGGGACAATTCCCTATATACTCTGTGAGAGGCATTATAGCTGGGCTTCTCCAAGTCTCGGCACGTACGACTCCAGCACCACTAGATAATAGGAACTGTACACCGCTAGTCCCAGTTTCTAGGTAGGTAGTATCAGGGACTATGTAGTCAGCATATATGTAGGATTCATTTATAGTAGTTGTTATACCTATGAATAGGGGTATTTTTGTTGTATCTTTTAGAACCTCTATGAATTTCACTCCATAATTTGTTGCTATAACTGGGTTAGCATAG
>JAUQQR010000048.1 GCA_030549835.1 Thermoproteota archaeon | reverse complement strand
TGAAAGCCTCTCACCTCTTTAAGGCATATGCCCTCTACGGCTACTGGAAGTCATGGTCTTGATCTTTGCTCTATGTGTAATAGAGGTTGTATTTGTGAGGCTAGGCGTAGGGCTAAGCCCGGCAATATTTTCTTTTTGATTTTCGAGGAAATGCTTATAAGTATTGATTTTCTTACCTAGCCCTAAGATGAGCTCTAGGTGGTGATGGGAGTATTGTTCTAGGCTTTCTAGAGCTAAACCTAGATGGTGTAGTTAAACATAACAGCCACTCATGACTTCACGTGGATACCTAGATTTGTGTGAGCGAGGTGGAAGTCCCTGGATGAAACGTCTAGAGACAAACGGAGAGTATCCCTACACCTCATATAAACCTATATTTGGGCTAGAGCCTTGATTGTTGTATATAGGTATACTGGTGGTGATCACATGCCTCATATTGATAGGTTTATAGGTGAGATGTACCTTAATCCTCTTGTTGAGGTTTTCATTGTTTACCTCGTTATTTTATCCATCCTGATTGTCATAATTGATTATACTGTTAGCGTGCCTGATGATTTGAGGTTTCAGATGTACCTATTAGATCTAGTTGTCGTTCTAATAATATTTGTTGAGCTACTTATTAGAGCTTATAGGAGTGGTAGCTTCACGCTATATCTTATACGTCACTTTTACGAGGTTATAGCTCTAATACCATTATATGCTCTGTACTATATGGAGAGCTCTCTAACCATAGCTGGACTTGTTAGGCTTCTAAGGCTCATTAGGATCGTAAGGATTGGAATCCTAGTAGGTAGAAGTAGCTTACTATTATTAGCACTCAGTAAAACTCTTAGGAGGCTACACTTCTCAACTATATTCTCAGCTTTAGCCTTATCGGTTATAGTAGCTAGTATATCAGTCTACTTTGTTGAAGCATCAAGTAGTAACTCAAGTATTAAGAGTGTATGGGATGCCTTATGGTGGGGTATTGCTACGGTAACTACTGTAGGTTACGGTGATGTAGTGCCAGTTACACCTCTAGGTAAAATTATCGGGGTATTCCTCATGCTAGTTGGGATCGGTGTATTCTCTGCATTCGTAGGACTAGTAGCTTCAGTACTAACACGACTAGAAAAATTAGAGGAGGAGAGTAAGCTAGCAGATATCAAGAGTATTACTGAGAGGCTAGAGAGGATAGAATCAATGTCGAGTGATGAGCTAGAATCCCTCATTAGAGATATTAGAGAGTTATGGTTTAAGAGTAGGAGCATTAAGTAGTATTTTAGATAAGTATTCTCTCCCCTAGCTCTAGCTTTATTATCCTTTCTAGTGCTTCAGCTACTCTCTCTATAATATTACTTGCTAGTTGCTCCTCACCTACCTCTAGTTTTGATGGTTTAGACGCTTTCCCCGCTATAATTCTCGGCTTACCTATATACTCAACTCTATCTATGCAGTCTCCTAGCTTGTAGTTTAATCCTAGCTGTTCTACTACCATCTCCTCTATGCGACCTGCATGATCTAATCTTAGCCCGGCTACATCCCAGTAGTTTACTAGTGCTAGTATGTAGCCTTCTCTAGCTATACTCCTCAGTACAGCCTCTATTATGCTAGAGTTCCCGCCGTGACCATTCAATACTACTATCCTCTTAAACCCCGTATCCATGAGGTTGCCTACTATAGCCTCTATTATTCTAGCATAGCTCTCTACGTCTAAGCTTATAGTCCCCTTAATGCTACTCCACTCTGGAGAGTAGCCGTAGAATAGTGTTGGTAGTATGATGCACTCGCCTATTCTCCTCTCCTCTAGTAGTCTACATGATTCTCTAGCTATTATCTCAGCGATAAAACCATCTAGCCCTAGGGGGCCGCTACAGTGCTGCTCTATGCTCCCTACAGGTACTAGTGCTATCACGTCACCTCTCTTAGCTAGCTCTACTACCATAGTGGCTGGTATCTCAGCATAGTTTACGGGCATTTTACCCCAGCTCTCCTTAGAGACTCTAATGCTTTGATGGCTTCACCTCTAGGGTCACTAGATCTTGTTATAGCTGAGCCTATGATGACTATTCTAGCTCCACTATTAATCATAGACTCGACTTCTCTAGGAGTAATACCACCGGCTACAGCTATGGGTCCATTGAATATGCTTGAAGCTCTCCTAACTATATCATTGAGCTCTCCAGCCCTAATACCTAGCCTCTCCTGCACATCTAAGCCTACATGTATTAATGCTACATCTACTCTGAGCCTAGATAATCTCTCAATGCAAGCTAATAGATCTCTACAAGCTATAGTATCACCATAGACACTTAAACCCATAGACTCGGCTGACTCGATAGCAGACTTTAATGTCTCATCATCAGCTAATGCTAGAACAGTAAATACGTCTGCTCCAGCCTCATAGATGATACTAGCCTCTACTCTAGCAGCATCAATAGTCTTAGTATCAGCTACTATAACACTCTCAGGCTTCACAGATCTCAGAGCTTTAATAGAGTAATAGCCCCAAGACTTTAATAGCGGAGTCCCAGCTTCTAGTATTAGAGCCCTACTATCAGGCATTAGGCTAGCTGTCCTCAACGCACTCCAGATATCAGTATAGTCTAGGGCGACCTGAACTATAGCCTCGCATTCCCTAAGAGTATCTGAGAGCCTCCCCCTAACCACTAAATACCACCCATTAACGTGATAGCTATCCTCTGTATAAAAGCTGGTATGTACCTCAATGTTCTAAGCTCTCCGTAGTCCTCACCCCAAATCCTTAGATACTTTATACTAACTTCATCTAGGGCCTCCAAGTCATCCTCACTTATTCTAAGCCTTGCAGCCCCAGCATACTCTCTAACCCTACTAGGGTCCCGGAAGCCAGGTATAGGTACAGCTCTCTTAGCTATAAGCCACGCTAAAGCAACCTGAGACATAGAGGCATTATATTTAGCAGCTATCCTACTCACTGTATCAAGTAGAGTTGAATCACTAGATGCAACACTGAACACCTTATCACCACGCTGCGCGCTAGTCTTAGCCTCTCTCAGGCCGGCTAGAGCACCCTTAGCTAGTGGACTCCAAGCTATAAGTGCTAGGTTGTACCTCTCCATTAAGCCTTTAAGCTTAAGCTCTGGGACCCTATAAGCTAAGCTATACTGAACCTGGTTACTTACAGGCTCAAACCTCTTACTACAGTTTAAAGCCTCCTCTAGGAGGCTTGATGGGAAATTCGATAATCCATAGTAGTGGGCGAGACCCCGGCTCACAGCCTCCTCTAACCCCCTAATAGACCAACATAGAGGCCAGGGATATGGTGGGGGCCAGTGTAGTTGAATCAAGTCTACAGTAAATCCAAGCCTCCTATTAATATTCTCAACACCACCAACAATAGACCCGCTAGTGACTCTATAGCCTGCAACTTTACTAGCAACAATGAAGTTATCTCTACCATGAATCCTAACAGCCTCCCCAACTACTCTCTCAGATAACCCTCCACCATAAACCTCAGCTGTATCTAGGAAGTTAATATTAGTCTCTAAGGCGGCACCAACACCATCAATAACACTCTTAGAAACACTAGAATAATCAGTCCAACCCCAAAACCTAGACCCAGCCTGCCAGAAACCTAAGCCTACAACACTAATCTTCAGCCCACTCTTACCTAAACTAGTATACTTCAATACAGGCACCATTAAATAAGTTATTATATGGGGAGGAAAGAGTATATAGCTATTTAGGATAACTTGAGTTTCCTCGAGAGCTCATTAGCTATACTAACTATCTCCTCATAATTAGGCTCTTTCGACGGGTCGTCTGATACCCACACATACTCAATCTTACCCTCATATGGTGATAGTATGAATACTGACCGCTTAGCCACCATTTTAAGTCTACTAGCTTTAGGCACTGGGAATTGCTCATGATAAACATTATAGGCTCTTATAACCTCCCTATTATAGTCACTTAGCAGAGGGAATCCTAGCCTATTCTCTTCCTTAAACCTCCTTAGTGCAAAGGGGCTATCAACACTAATACCAACAACTATAGCATTAGCCTTCTCTAGTATAGCTATCCTATCTCTAAACGCGCACATTTCATTAGTACATGTTGGGCTAAAAGCTGCTGGAAAGAATGCTAGAATAACTAATCTACCTCTCCCTAACAAATCCTTTAACCTAACGAGTTTAAAATCTGTATCGTAGAGCTCGAAATCTGGAGCTATATCTCCGACTTTTAGGCTCAACTCTCTACACCAACCTGTAAGGTCTCATGTTTTAAGGATTTTATATTTAAGTATGTGTACAGATAATATTACAACTAGGTAAGTTTTATATTTTGATTATTATTGTATATAGATTTAGTTTTAAACTCCAATAAGCATATTAAGGCTTGAGTGTGACTTGAGTATTGAATGATATACACGTATTAATAGGTGGGTCTCAGGGATCTGGGATTGATACTAGCTCGCTAATCCTAGCATCAGCTCTATCTAGATCTGGGTACGGGGTTTTATCTAATAGGGAGTATTACTCTAATATTGTTGGTAGGCATAGCTATATCCATATGAGGGTATCGGCTCTAGAGATTCCTAGGAGTCTATCATACCCTGTTGATATCTTTGCTGCTCTAGATGCTGAATCGGTATTCTTTCACTTCGATGACATATCGAGTAGAGGATACCTAATATATGATACTGGAGTATCTAAGACTAGGATTAGAATGATATCAAGTATGGAGCCTGAGAGTAGGTCTAGAATTGAGTCTAAGCTTAGAACCATAGGAGCAGGGGATAGCGTAGAGTCTCTAGTTAACGTATTAGAGTCTAAATTCAATATTACAACTATAGGCTTAAGCTATAGTAGTATCCTCGACGTTATTAGTGAGAAGTATGGGCTAGCTAAGGCTGAGGCTCAAAGATTCAAGAATAGCATTGTTGTTGGAGCCATAGCTGGACTAATAGGGTTAAATTATGAGTCATTAAGCTATGCCATTGATAGGAGGTTTGGGAAGAGGCCTAAAATAGCGGCTATCAATAAGGCACTTATAGCTGGGGTAGCCGATGAGATTAAGGAAAACTACGGTGAACCTCTAAAACTTGAGAAATCTAAGTTAAACCTCGAGGAGGTACTACTAGTATCAGGTAATGACATCATAGGTATGGGTAAAATTGTTGGAGGATTAAGATACCAGTCATACTACCCAATAACCCCAGCTACAGATGAGTCTGTACTACATGAGACTTATGAGGCATTAAAAGTTGATGGAGAGAGTATAGGGTCAATAATAGTATTCCAGACTGAAGACGAAATAGCAGCAGTAAACTCAGCTATAGGAGCTGCATTAACTGGTGTTAGAGCATCAACATCAACAAGTGGCCCGGGATTCAGCTTAATGGTTGAGGGGCTAGGCTGGGCTGGTAAGAATGAGGTCCCTGTAGTTATAACATACTATCAGCGTGGAGGCCCAAGTACTGGTCTCCCAACTAGGGGTAGCCAGTCTGACCTGCTATTCACTTTATTCGCTAGCCATGGAGAGTTCCCTAGAGTAGTCTTATCTAGTGGAGATCACTTAGAGGCTTTCTATGACGCTATACAAGCGTTTAATATAGCTGAGAAGTACCAGGTGCCAGTAATACACTTGATTGATAAATTCTTAGCTAACATGACTGCAACAATTCCTTTACCTGAATGGTCTAAGATTAGAATTGATAGAGGGAATACTATACTTAAAACTGATAATACTGTATGGAGAAGGTTTGATAAGAATAGTATCATATCACCGAGGCCTGTCCTAGGATCTGGGGCTATAACCTGGTATACTGGAGATGAGCATAACGAGCTAGGACATATAACTGAGGATCCAATAAATAGGCTTGAAATGTATGAGAAGAGGTGGAAGAAGCTACAGCTCATAGATGCAGATATTCCGGAAGAAGAGAGGGCAATATATTATGGTGATGGAGATGAGGATTTCCTAGTAGTGGGTTGGGGTAGTGTTAAGGGAACTATACTAGATTCCCTGAGAGAGCTAGAGAAAGAGGGGTATAGAGGAGCATTCCTACAGATAAAAATGTTCCAGCCATTACCATCAAGGCTTATCTCAAAGATACTGTCAAGTTTCAGCCCTGAGAGGGTTATAGACGTTGAGAATAATATTGGAGGACAGGCAGCAAGGGTTATAGCCATGAATACAGGGTACACTATTAGGAAGTACATATTAAAGTGGACTGGTAGGCCTATATACTTAATGGAGCTCATTGACGGAATTAAGCGTATACTCTCAGAGAGAGAAGATAGGGTGGTGCTTAGCTATGGCAAGTAAGTCTACATTCAGGACAGATGTATGGATAGACTGGTGTCCAGGCTGCGGAGACTACGGTATAGTTGCTGCAATGAGTAAAGCCTTCAGCGAGCTAAACCTAGATCCATCAAAGCTAGTAGTGGTATCAGGGATTGGATGTAGTGGTAAGACTCCACACTTCATATACGCTAATGGAGTCCACACACTACATGGGAGGGCTATAGCATTCGCCTCAGGTATAAAGCTAGCTAATCCAGAGTTAACAGTAGTTGTTAATGGTGGTGATGGAGACCTCCTAGGTATAGGTGTAGCACACTTTGTAGCCTTAGGGAGGAGGAACCTTGACATAACAGTCATACTACATAACAACCAGGTTTACGGTCTAACTAAAGGCCAGGCTAGCCCTACACTCAGGAGAGGAGATAAGACTAAGAGCTTACCGGCTCCAAATATGCAGGACGCTGTTAACCCAATAGCCCTAGCTCTATCCTCAGGGTACACCTTCATAGCTAGAGGCTACGCCTTATGGGTTGATCACCTTAAAGAGCTCATTAAACAAGCTATTAGACATAAGGGAGCATCACTTATAGACGTCTTACAGCCATGTGTCACATATAATGACTTATACACTACAGACTACTATAAGGATAAACTCTATAAACTAGAAGATGACCCAAGCTGGGACCCAGTAGTATCTAGGATAGAAGAGGTTGAAGATAAGATGAGTAAAGCTTTAGCAAAATCACTCGAGTGGGGTGATAGAATACCTGTTGGAGTATTCTATGTAAACCCACTTATAGAAACTTATAATGAGAGGATAGCTAAGAGAAATCCAACATACTCCATAATACCCCCAGCAAAGCAGCTCATAGCTAAGAATAACGGAGAGCCCATTATAGGTGTTGAAGAATTTAAGAAGCTATTCTCAGACTATATCATAAAAATAGTTAAGTAATAGTTAAATACTATCTAGTAGTTTAACCTACAGATACTGGGTCAGCCCCAACATTATAACGCTTTCTCCACTCTTCAAAAGCCGCCTGCTCTTCTGGAGCTAAAACTCTAGTAATCCTATACCATCCAGGCTTATCTTTATAAACTTGCGGAGACTCTGGAACTTTATATATACAGTTTACTGGACAAGCATCAATACAGCTAAAGTCATCCTTACACTTCTCCCACATAAGCCTAGCCTTCATATTCTCATCAAATTCTAAAGCATCATAGGGGCAAACCTCAATACATGCACCACAACTAATACAAGTATCCTGATCTATTACAACTCTAACATATTTAAGCAACTCGGAAGCCAAGCCCGAACACCATCTACCATTCTAACATTACAGTTTAAAAGCTTTTATATTAGGAGGCTCAGCACTCAAGACCCACATCATAGGCTCCTAAAGCCTCCGACTCGCCGAGATCATCACCAGGTATTAGATAGTAGCCAAAACCTAAGAGCACAAATCAATCAACATAACATTAAAAATACCAGATAAGATTAATTAGGCTAAATAGTAGGAAAATATAGAGGGCTCCTAACTGGGCCCGTAGCTCAGCCAGGATAGAGCGCCGGCCTCCTAAGCCGGCGGTCGGGGGTTCAAATCCCCCCGGGCCCGCCACAA
>JAUQQR010000047.1 GCA_030549835.1 Thermoproteota archaeon | reverse complement strand
ATATTAACAGATATAAAACCAGAAACAGCTGCGTTAGGCTAGAGTAGTACTAAGAGGTAAGGTTTTACATTTAACTTTAATAAGTTACTTTTATACTAGGGGTTGTTATTTGGACTTTATCATACTAGTTGGGCCTGCTGGATCTGGTAAGAGTACTTTGACCGGGGAGCTTGCTGGGCATATTGAGTCTTATGGACCTGTTGTAGCTAAGGTTAATTTTGACCCTGCTGCTGAGAATTTATCTTATGATGCTGATGTTGATGTTAGGAGATATGTTACTGTCTATGAGTTTATGGCTAAAGGTTTAGGTCCTAATGGTGCACTCGTATCTGCTATTGATTCTCTTATTAACTATGTTTTTGATATTAGGGGAATTCTTGAGGATATTAAGCCTGACTATGTAATCATAGATACCCCTGGGCAAATGGAGTTATTCGCCTATAGGCATGGGGGACCTGTAGTTCTAGATGCTTTAACCCACGGCTATAACTCTATTATAGTATTTCTTATGGATGCTATATTTTTCGAGAATCCTGCTAGTATAGTATCTATACTAACTCTAGCTTCTAGTGTAGCTGTAAGATTAGGGAGACCGCAGATTAATATTGTTAGTAAAGCTGACCTCTTACTACCTGAAGTTATTGATAATGTCATATCTAGGCTTGGAGAAGAAGGATTTCTAGAGAGTTTAATAAGCTCTAGTGAGAATATAGATATCTATACTAGAGCTTTAATGTTAAGCCTAGCCTCATCTCTATACGATGCAGGCTTTATTGGAGAGGTTATCCCAGTCTCTGTAAATCAGCCTGAATCCCTCGACGCCCTCTACGCTAAAATCCAACAATTATTAAAATGTGGGGACGAATACAAGTATTATGATTTGCGTTATGAGAGAAGTTAACCTATAAACTTTTAAGCTTAAAATCTAAACTTTAACCAAGGTTTGGAAAACTCCTAGAAGGTGAATTAATTGGCTGAAGAGCGTAGCGATACAGAGCAGGAATTGCTAAATACTATAGAAGATATCAGAGATAAGATTATTAATATGAAAGATGAGAGGAGGAAGCTAATAGAAGAGATTAAGAGGTTAAGAGATGAGAGGAGGAGACTAGTAGATGAGAGGAGGAAGCTAGCATCTGAGTATAGAGGCTATAGAGATCAACTTAGAGCAATTAGAGAAGAATTCTTAAAATTAAAAGAGGAGAGAGATAGGATTAGAGAAGAAGCTTTAAATAAGAGAGAAGATCTTAGAATAGCTAGACAATTAGCTGAAAAAGAAGGAGATATGGCTAGAGTTAGCCTGAGAAGATTACAGAGGAGACTAGAGGAGCTAGAGTGGAGACAAATGACTACTGTTATGAGACCAGAAGAAGAGAAGAGGATAATAGATGAGATAGCTAGAATAGAGAGTATGATTATGAAGGTTAGAGAAGCTAGAAAACATGTAATCTCAGTTCTAGAGCTCCAAGCAGATTATAAGTCAACACTAATTAGGCTTAAAGATCTCAATAGTAAGTTAGCAAAGCTAGTAGAAGAGATTGCTAGATTAAAAAATAAGCTTAACGAGATAGGAGGAAAAATCTGGAGTCTTAATAAGCAAATAGATGAGCTAACTAGTAAGATTAATGAGAAGAGTAGTAGAGTAGATGGGTTATCAAGAGAGATAGATGAACTATATGGGACATATAAGGATAGCCTCACCAAACTAAAAGAGTTTAAGGAAGCTAGGAGGTTAGGATTACAACTTGAAATATTAGAGAGGAAGAGGAGGGAGATAAAAGAGAAAGCTGAGAGAGGAGAGCCTTTAACATTAGAAGAGCTAAGAATACTCTATGGAGAGCTAGAGTCTTAGCTAAGATTATTCTCTAAGCCTCTTATAAAGCCTAAACTCTAAATCCTTGATCCTAAAGTTTATATTCAGGAGTGCTCTAACTATGCTACCTTTACTCCCATCAACTTGTATGATTATCTCTTCTACCCCCCTCCTCTCAGCTTCCCTCTTTAACTCTTCTATTAGTATATTGAGGGCTTCAGCTGGCTTATGGTATGAGACAGCTATATAGTCTACTATCATTCTCTTCTTTGGGGAGAATTCTGCTAAACCCTTAACCCTGTTACCTTTATATAGTAGTAGTGTATACACATCTCTAAGCTTCTTATAAACTTGCCTATCTACATACTCTGTCAGGCTACTCCACCATGTTGTAGGCATGACGTTATGTTTTATATCTCTCAAGCTCCCGGTAATTAGGCTAGTAGTATACCCATCAGTATTACTATGTGGGATTGTGTTTATAGGAGAAGCTAATAGTAAGACTACACCCTTAACTAGGTAGCCGTGTTTCATGTAGAATTGTAGTGCCTTATAATTATCTTCTTTAACACTTAAATTAACTTCTCTAACCTTATCTATAGCTAGTAAATCTTCTATTACTTCTAGTAGCTTACTACCAATACCTCTACCTCTTAGATTAGGATCTACAGCTAAATAGTCTATATACGCTTTATCCCTAACTCTATATGCTATAGTAAACCCTACTATGCTTCCATTAACTTCAGCAACTAATACTTTAATCTTCTTAGATTTAAGTCTTAGTAGTTCTTCGAACCACGTGCTACTCTCTCTATCAACTCCACCTAGACTCTTAAGGTGTAACTTATATATAGCCATTGAGTCTTTTACTCTAGCTCTCCTAATAACTAGATTACTATTATCTGAACTATCTGAGTCTTCTCCTTCACTATCCATAATTTATACTACACCATACCTATTAGCAGGTTATGTAAACTAAGCCTTATCAACTTATAAGATAGAGTCTACATATTATTTATATAAAGATCACATCACTGATATTATCTTGGTGGTTTAGGTGAGAGCAGTTATAATGAGTAGAGTTGGTGATGTTAGTGTATTAGAGGAGAGAGAAGTAGATTATCCTAGGCTTGAGGCTGGAGATGTACTAATCAAGGTTAGAGGATGCGGGTTATGTTATAGGGATACACTAGCTAGGAGGGGGTACATGAGAGCTAAGATACCAGTAATACCCGGTCATGAGGTTTCAGGTGAAATAGTAGAAGTTGGAGATAATGTTTTAGGGCTAAGTAGGGGGGACTTAGTATCATCCCTAATATACGTCTACGATCCTAGAAGCTCAGAGTGTAGAGAGGATAGCGAGAATATTTGTAGAGGGAATATGTGGATTGGAGAAGACTTGGATGGATGCTACGCTGAATACATTAAGTTACCCTACTGGATTCTAGATAAGATAGGCGACCCGGGAGAGACGAGACCTGAAGCATATAGCTTTGCAGCCTGCGTTATAGGAACTATTATTAGAGCACTTAAGACTCTCGGTGAGGCTAAGAGAGGAGAGTATGTATTAGTAACAGGAGCTTCTGGAGGAGTCGGAATACATGCAGTACAAGTAGCTAAGAGTCTTGGGCTAAAAGTAATAGCTGTTACTAGGAGTGAGGAGAAAGCAAAACTAATAAAGGGTTATGGAGTAGATGAAGTTATAGTCTATAGAGATAAATTCTCAGAAGATGTTAGGAAGATTACTGATGGTAGGGGGCCTGACATAGTAGTAGAAACTGTAGGGGGACCAACACTAGATCAGAGCCTGAGAGCAGTAAGTAGGGGTGGTAGAGTACTAGTAATCGGGAATGTTGATCCAAAACCACAACAGGTAATGCTAGGATTAATAATACTAAAAGAGATTAGAGTACTCGGTGTACTAAACTCTACTCATAGAGAGCTTAGAGAAGCTATAAGGTTACTTAGAGAAGGGTTAATTAAACCAGTCTATAAAACCATACCACTAGATGTTAATTATATTAGGGAGGCTCATCAGATATTAGAAAGTGGGGGAGCATTTGGTAGATTTATTATAACACCCTAATATCCTCTTTCTCTCATAATTCTTATCCACTGATCTACAATATCATAGCCGTACATAGCTTTAAACTGCTCTCTACCCTCCTTAGTTATCCTCTCTGGTGTCCATGGAGGGTCAAATGTTAACTCAACTTCAACATTTGCGTCTGGTATAACATCTTTGATTGCTTCTTCAACGAAAAACCCTAAAGTTCCCATGACTGGGCATCCTATGGCTGTTAGTGTCATCACTATTTTTATATATGGCGTATTTTCTTGTGTTTTAGATATGTGGATTTCATATATTAAGCCTAGATCATAGATGTTTACGGGTATCTCTGGATCATATACCTCTTTGAGAGCTGAGATTACTCTCTTAGCAATCTCTATGTCTCCAATAATCTTTACATTATCCTCATTTATTAGCTCTGAGCTCATATTTACCCCTATATTATCAAGTTATTCTAAAATTTAAATGTTGCAATTTATACTAGCTACTTTCTCAGCCTAGGAGTTCAGCTCTCATATGTTCATCGCCCCATCTATTGTTCCCCCCGCATCGGTCTTAAGACTACATCACCCTCTGGGGGCGCTCAGGGTGACCCCTAGGCACCCCGCATCTTGAGTATTCATTGGGGGCTACCCTTTAGGGAGAGCTTTCATTTATAAACTCTCTACTCTCTCACCAGGTAGCTCCAAGTATTAAGGATAGTAGAGGTGGTTTACGAGATTTCCTCTATATCCGGAGAATAATATAAACTAATATAAACAGCTGTAAAACACAAAGCAGTTGCATTAGGGCTTGATAAATTCCTTAGGTGCTTTCTCGAATGGCTCAAGGTATTTCCTTAAAACTTTTGGTATTACTACTGTCCCATCTGGTTCTTGGTAGTTTTCTAGTATTGCTGTTATTGTTCTAGTTGAAGCTATGGCTGTACTATTAAGTGTATGTACATACTCTCTTATCATCCCTTTCCTCCTAATCATCTTAATATTAAGTCTATATGACTGCCAGTCTGTACAGTTGCTAGCACTAACCATCTCTCTATACTTTCCCTGTGCTGGCATCCATACTTCTAGATCGTATTTTTTAATTGCTGGTGCTCCTAGATCTCCTGAAGCTATGTTAACTATCCTATAGGGTAACCCTAGTTCTTGGAAGAGTTCTTTAGCATTATTTATCATTTCTTCGTGAAGCTTCTTACTATCCTCTGGCTTTGAGAATATGAATTGTTCAACTTTATGGAACTGATGTACTCTAAATATGCCTTTAAGATCCTTACTACCAGCTCCAGCTTCTTTCCTAAAGCTTGGGCTAATACCTACTAGCTTTATTGGTAGCTCGTCATCATATATCTCTTCTCCATAATATAAGGCTGCTAGTGAGTGCTCAGCTGTAGCTATAAGGTATAAGTCTTCATTTTCAATCTTATATATTGCATCCTTAAAAGTAGCCATATCTATAACCCCAGCCATAACCTTATACCTTAGCATATATGGTGGCTGAACTAGCTTATACCCCTTTGATGTTAGCTTATCTATAGCATAGAGTAGGAGAGCAATGTCTAGCCATACCATGTCATCGAATAAATAGTAGAATCTTGAACCTGCAACCTCCCCAGCCTTCAAGGTATCACCTAGGCCTAGAATCTCTTCTAACATATCAGCATGACCTTGAGGCTTCCAATCTATAAGCTCATAGTCGACTTTAAAACCATATTTTTCAGTCTGCTCTCTAAACTGATCAAGATAACCAACCCATACCTTAGGCTTGCCCCAGAACTCTACTGGTAAGCTAGCACTTTCATCCCCTACAGGAACACTATCATCAACTAAATTTGGTAGAGAAAGTAGAGCCTCCTCCCTCCTACGCTCAACCTCTACCAGCTTAGCCTCTAAATACTCTAAAGACTTAATAATACTCCTAGCCTCATCTAAGAGCTTAACCCTCTCAACATCATTAGTAGCCCTAGCAATACTCCTAGTTATAACATTATGCTTATGCCTAAGCTCATTAACCTCAGTCTGAAGCCTACGCCACTCTAAGTCAAGCTTATAAACCTCATCTACAATAGCTGGATCCATCAACCTCTTCGCAATATGCCTCTTAAGCTCCTCAGGATTCTCTCTAAGTAGAGCAAGTACACTCCAAATAGCCAGCTCTAAACACCTTACTAAGTCTCCTAATATGTAACCTAAAACTTTTACTCTCCACCCCCCTTAAGGAGACTCAATCTACACTTTAGGATTTCCCACTTAATATCTAGTTCCCGTTTGTCTCTAGATGATCGTTTATGTCTAGGGGCTTCCACCTTGCTCACTTAGACTTCTGTATCCATGTGGGTTCATGGACGGCTGTCTAGCCCAACGGTGCTGGGCTCTCATCTAGTTTTAGCCCTCAGAGAAGCTCAAGCACTGCTCCTCATTGCTTCCAGGCTCCTCCTAGGATTTGATTGGAATCATAGCCTATAAATATTTCCTAAAAATCAAAGGGAAAACAGTTCCTTCAGATGTTTCCTCTATATAATAGAAGTGGCCCCCGATAGGGGGCTGGTGCCGGGAGCTGACCCACCCGTGTACATCTATCCCCGATACGCGGGGTTAATTTACACGGGGGTCCATTTTTACTATTATATGGCTAGGTTTTTAAGGTTTACTATTTTTATTTTGTTTTTAGAGCTATGGCAGCTAGTATTTCTAGCTTAGTTATTATACCCCTTAATATATTAGCTTCATCTACTAATGGTAGGCATCCTATTTTATAGTCTATTAGTCTCTTAGATGCTTCAGCTGCATCTTCACCTATTCTTGCTACTATAGGGTTAGGGGTCATTATATCTTCTGCTACTGGCACTAGGTACATTCTAGTCACGGTTTCTCTAGCCTTAGCTGGAGCATCTGCCTTATACTTTCTAAAGCTCTCCTTACCTCTATTTGATAACTCTATTGGCTCTATGAAGGCTATGTCACGTTTACTAATTACGCCTAGAGGTTTCATATCTTCATCTACAACTACTACTTTCCCAGCAGGGTCTATGTTTACCAGCTTTATCACATATGATATGCTATGTGTTCTCTTCGCTACTGTTACATCCTTCCTGCTTATATCCTCTACCTTAAATAGCCCCTTATACCTCTCTACGAAAGCTCTAACTAGATCTGTTCTAGTTATTATACCTACTAATATCTTACTCTTATCAACTACTGGGAGTCCTCCAATCTTATACTTTAACATTAAGTATGATGCTGTTTTAATAGATTTATTCTCCTCAATTACTATAATATTCCTAGACATAGTGTCTCTAACTAGGATCTCATCTAGTGTGTTCTCACTTCTAGCAGCTATGACATTGACAATATCAGTTATTGTTATTACACCTACTGGTCTCATGCTAGAGTCTACTACTACTAGTCTACTTATATCTTTACTAAGCATTAAGTTCCTAGCATAAGCTATAGTATCTTCAGGTTTCACTGTGTATACTGGTGTACTCATATATTTTGATACTCTAACTGTCATCTCAGACACTCTCTAATGCTAGAGCTACTAGTATATCTCTCTCTGTAACTATACCTATAGCCTCTTCTCCCTTAACCACTAATAGCCAGTCGATTTTATTAGATAACATAGTATTGCAAGCTTCACCTACATCTGAGTCGGCATCTATAGTAGCAAAACTACTATCTAGAATCTCTGTAGCTGGTAAGTTGAGTATATCATCTATACTTGTAGATTTTAGATAGCTAAATGCTCTATGTGAGCCGAAGAATGAGACATAGTTCTTAGCTGAAATAAACCCCTCAATATAACTATCTGAAGCTAAAATTATTCTTCTAAAACCAAATTTAATCATAGTCTCTGCTACTTTTCTTAAACTACTATCTACATCAATAGCTACTATTGGGTAGCTCATTATACTAGATACTTTTATCCCAGTCTTCTTATCCTGTAACATAGCTACAATATCATGCTCAGTTATTACCCCATAAATCTCTCCATCCTCATACACTACTGGTATGAAACCTATACCTCTACTAACCATTAGCTCTAAGACTTTCTCCAAACTCTCACTAGTAAAGACTACTGTAGGTGATTTACTCATAATTGATGATATCTTCTCTTCACTAAGAGCCTTAAAGATATTACTATTATGTCTCTTAACTATAATATCATAATAAATACCTCCACCTAAGTAGTTAACAATATCTGTAGCCATGACGACACCATAGACTCTATTAAAGTCTAAGACTGGCAAGCCTCTAACCTTATAACTAGCTATACTCTCAGCAGCGTCCATTACTGTAGAGGATCTCTGAACAGATATAACAGGCCTCTTAGCCAAACTTTCAATATCCCCAGCCCACTTCTTAATCCTCTGACTCCAATTAGGAGTTCCGTCAGATCTAAGCTGTCTAATACCCTCAGGCCTACTCCTAGTAATAATCCTCTCTACAGGTTTAATGTGACTAGTTATTGAAGCTCTAAACGGCCTCTGGACACGTATATTAGACAATCTAAGCACCATAAGTAGCTTTATACAATAAATGTTTTTAAAGCTAAGCCTAGATGGGGGGTTCTGGTTTCATGTTTGATATCAACCCTTGGCTTCATAGACCTCGGGGCGCCTTTCATCGGCGCCCATATCATTGGTCTC
>JAUQQR010000046.1 GCA_030549835.1 Thermoproteota archaeon | reverse complement strand
TCTTTCATTTATAAGCTCTCAACTCTCTCACTAGGTAGCTCTCTATAAATACTCGAGATGTGGGATGCCTAGGGGTCACCCTAAACGCTCCAGAGGGTGATGCAAGCCCGAGACCACTGCGGGGGGAACAAGGGATGAGGCGATGATTATAAGAGCTGAACCTGAGGAGTAATATTAACCAATATAAGAACCCAAAACAGCTACGTTAGGCATTTAGAGCTTCTCTTCTCAATATATCCTCCTAGAATTCTCTTTAAAGATTCGAGTGGGTTATTAATGTAGACTTTGATGGAGTCTTCTCTAACCTTTACTGTTATAAAATTTGTTTTTCTTAAGCGTTTAATTATAGATAGTGCTGTTCTCCTAGTAAAGCATAGCCTACTCCTTAGGATACCTATAACATCTTCTATGTTAACTTCTCTTTCTCCATAAACCTCGTAGAGTAGTATTGATATGGCTAGTTCTCTCTTATTAATCCTCACTATGAGCACCTCTCTCACATGAGGATGCTAGTGGGGCTATATAGTCTACTCTCTTCGCCGCCTCACCTGAGACTAGTAGTGATATGTAGCTATTACCACTTCTATATACAGCTGGTTTACCTTCTAAGACAGCTATTACGCCTCTCAATACATTAGATTCTACTATAGAATGAGTACCTCTAACCCCATTAATAAGTAGAGCTATTGGATCTTTGAAGTCTATAGCTCTAACTAAGCCTTCAATAGTAGTAGTTGGTCCGTTAAGCTTAGTATAACTTACATTTCTAGCCCCAACTCTACACCCGTCAATCCAGTTTGGCGCTACTACCTCATATATAGTCTTAACTTCTACATTAGGCTTCTCGTTTGAGATTAAACTCCCAACTCCTAATGTTAACTGTAGGCTAGTTGATTTTAAGTTAACTCTAATAATTGATGGTGAGGTTACTAGTAGAGGCTTAGACTTTAAAGCCCACTCAACTAGGCTCTTAATATTATCTAAGCTAAGCTCTAGTATATGCTCTATATTAACAACTAAGAAGCCTCTATCTACTCTAGGCACCTCTAATACCCTATATTATAAGAGTATCTGAGAGACTATAGCATTTAAGGATTTTAAACCCTAATATGTCACTTTTACCCTTGGTGCCTAGACTTTGAAACTCTACGAGTTTGAGGCTAAAGATATACTTAGAAGATATGGTGTTGAAGTGCCTCAAGGCATAGTTATTTCACGTGGAGAAGATGTAAGGGTTAAGATTGAGAGCTCAAGCTTAGAGCCCCCATTAGTAGCTAAGAGTCAAGTCTTAGTTGCTGGGAGGGGGAAAGCTGGCGGCATTAGGATGGCTAATAGTATAGATGAAGCTATTAATATTGTTAACCTACTATTTGATCACCCAATAAAAGGACTTAAACCTAAATATATCCTAGTTGAGAAAGCTATTAAACATGATGTTGAGCTATACGCATCAGTAACCTTAGATAAGAGTGAGAGGAGGCCAGTAGTATTAGCTAGTCTCTATGGTGGTATTGATATTGAGGAGATTGCTAGAGAAAAACCTGAGAGTATAGTAAGGTACTATGTTGACCCAGTTAAAGGGCTCATGGGTTATGAGGCTAGGTCTGTAGCAAAGAAGCTTGGATTAACAGGTGGAGCTCAGACTAGCTTCTCCTCCCTACTCCAAGCATTATACAATATATTCATAGACTATGACGCAGATCTTGTAGAAGTTAATCCTCTGACAATCGTAGATGGTAAGGTGATAGCACTAGATGCTAGGATAATAGTTGATGATAATGCAGCATATAGGCACCCTGAGCTAGCTGTTGAGAGGGTTGAGGGTGGAGAAGTTAGCATATGGGAGTCTAAAGCTAGGAGTATGGGATTGGCTTTTGTAGAGCTCGACGGATATGTGGGAATCATAGGTAATGGGGCTGGCCTAACAATGACTACTATGGATTTAGTATATGAGTATGGTGGAGCTCCAGCAAACTTCCTAGACATAGGTGGGGGGGCTAGCTCTGAGAGGGTTAAAAAAGCAGTATCAATACTACTAGAGTATCCTAAGGCTAAGGTAATATTAATAAACATATTTGGAGGTATAACTAGGTGTGATGAAGTAGCTAAGGGTATAGTAGAGGCTCTACGCGAGTATAAGGGGCAGCCTAAGAGACTCTACGTTAGATTATCTGGTACGAGAGAAGAAGAGGGTAGGATGATCCTAGAGGAGGCTGAGATAAGAGTATATAGTGATCCTAGAGAGGCGGCAATAGCAGCCGTAAAGCAGGCCGAGGTGTAGGGGTATGGCTATACTAGTTGACAGTAATACTGTAGTAGTAGTTCAAGGAATTACTGGTAGAGAGGGATCATTCCATACGAAGTTAATGCTAGACTATGGGACTAAGATTGTTGCAGGCGTTACGCCAGGCAGAGGAGGCTCTGAGGTTCACGGTGTTAAAGTTTACGATAGTATTATTGAGGCTAAAGAAGAGCACCCAGATATAAACACGTCTATAGTATTTGTTCCAGCTAGGTTTGCTATAGATGCTATATATGAAGCTATAGATGCTAACCTCAAACTACTAGTAGTCATAACAGAGGGTATACCTGTCCACGATACCCTCAAAGCTATTAATTATGCTAAGAGTAGAGGAGTTACCATAATTGGACCTAATTGCCCAGGCATAATAACGCCTAGAGAATCAAAAGTTGGGATAATGCCGAGCCACGTATTCACGAGAGGCCCTGTAGGCATAGTATCTAGGAGTGGAACATTAACCTATGAGGTTAGCTATGCATTATCAAAGGAAGGTATAGGGCAGTCTACAGTCATAGGTATAGGGGGAGATCCAGTAGTTGGTTTAACGTTCACCGAGGCTCTAGAGCTTTTCGAGAAAGATGATGAGACAAAAGCTGTAGTACTTCTAGGAGAAATAGGTGGAGATATGGAGGAGCGCGCTGCAAGAATGATAGCTCAAGGTAGGTTTACTAAGCCTACTATAGCATTTATTGCTGGGAGGACAGCCCCACCAGGTAAGAGGATGGGGCATGCTGGAGCTATAATAATGATGGGTATGGGAGACTATGAGAGTAAAGTTAAGGCTCTAGAGAAAGCTGGAGTATTAGTAGCTAGGACCCCATTCGACATACCTAGACTTGTAAGTAGAGTTTTATAAATACTTAATAGCTTCAATTTAGAGAATCTGGGGCTTAGGGTAGGGAGGAGATGGCTAAGGGTAGCCTAGTAGCTAGGAGGATAGACATATATGATAATGTAAAGCCACCACTATGCACTAGCTGTGGTAAGCCATTGAATCCATCGTCTAAGGCTGTATCATTCTACTGCCCAAATTGTGGAGTATTCTTGATATGGAGATGTGAGAAGTGTAGAACACAGGGTTCAACATATAAGTGTCCCAACTGTGGCTTTGAAGGGCCTTAACAAGGTGGTATCGTATGGCTAGAGTTGCTGTAGCTCTAAGAGTATTCCCTACAGGCGTAGATATAGATACTAGTGGTTTAATTGAGAGAATAAAGAGTAAACTACCATCAGAGTATATTCTAGTAGGCAGTAGTGAGGTTCCAATAGCATTCGGCTATAAAGCTCTAAGATTAGTAGTAACAATGCCTGAAGAGAAAGAGGGAGGAACTGAAGAGTTAGAGAACATAATCAGGAATGTTGATGGAGTAGATGAAGTTGAAGTTGAATTAGTTCACAGGATTTAAATCCTATTACCATCATTAATATTTTAACCTAAATTATCATCTATCTAAGAGGGGTGCTAATGTCTCTAAGGATTAGGAAGCCGTCCAAGGTTGAGAGAGGAGAGAGATTTGATGTAGTAATAGTTGGGGGAGGACCAGCGGGTCTATCAGCAGCTGTCTACTCATCAAGGTTTATGCTTAAGACTATAGTCTTAACTGTAGACATAGGTGGCCAGCTAAACCTTACAGAATGGGTTGATGACTATCCAGGTTTTACTAAGATTAGTGCATCAGAGCTTGTAAGTAGGTTTAGGGATCACGCGGAGTCTTTCGGTGTTAGAGTTATTCCAGGTGTTGAGGTTAAGAGTATTGAGAGAGTAGGGGACTCGATATTTAGAGTTGTAGGTACTGGCGGTGTTGAGGTTTATAGTAAAGCAGTGATTTTAGCTGTTGGTGCTAAGAGAAGGAAGCTGGGAGTACCTGGGGAGGAGGAGTTTCAGGGTAAGGGTGTAAGCTACTGTAGCATATGCGATGCTACACTCTTTAAAGGTAAGGATGCTGTCGTAGTCGTAGGTGGCGGTGACTCTGCTCTCGAGGGTTCTATAATGCTTAGTGGCTATGTTAAGAAAGTATACTTAGTTCATAGGAGGGACTCGTTTAGAGCTAAGCCTATTCTAGTAGAAGACGCTAAGAAGAGGAGTAATATAGAGTTCTTACTGAATAGTATTGTAACAGAGATAATAGGCGATGATAGGGTTAAGGCCGTTAGAATCCTAAACAAAAACACAGGAGAGTCTAACTTATTGAATGTTGATGGTATATTCATAGAGATAGGGTTTGAGCCAGCAGTAGAATTCTTTAAGAGCATAGGCTTAGAGGTTGACGAGTACGGCTATGTAAAAGTTGATGAATGGATGAGGACAAACATACCTGGAATATTTGCTACAGGTGATGCTATAAGCTTATGGAGGGGATTTAGACAGATTGTAACAGCAGCTGCAACAGGCGCTGTTGCAGCTTATAGTGCCTACCAATACATTATAGAGAAGGGTTTTTAAATTTCTACTAAATACAACAGCTAGGGTGTTAAATCTTAATGTATAAGGCTAGGCAAAGCCTAGTGCCTGAAGGTATTCCTGATAAGTGGATGCCTCTAGTTGAGAGGATGATTAAACAGAAGTATCATTTCGTAGGTAGGCATACTGTTGTTAAGAAGTGTTATTGGACTCATAGGGCTATGATTGATGGGAGGCATTGTTATAAGTGTAAGTTCTATGGTATTGAGAGTCATAGAGATATACAGATGAGCCCCTCAGCTTTCTGGTGTTGGAATGCTTGTATGCACTGTTGGAGAATTAGACCTCAAGATGTAGGTGCAGATATTGATGAGACTAAGATGCCATTCTACGATGACCCTAAGATTCTCGTAGATGAGCTTATAAAGGCTCACCGTAGGCTTATGAGTGGGTATAAGGGGCATCCTAAGGTTGACCCTAAGCTTATAGAAGAGGCTATGAACCCAGTTCACCTCACATTAAGTCTTACGGGAGAACCTACACTATACCCGCTTCTAAGTGATCTAATAAAAGAAGTTCATAGGAGAGGTATGACTACGTTCCTAGTAACTAGAGGTGTTAGACCAGATGTTATAGCTAACTTAGATGAGGAGCCGAGCCAGCTCTATATTAGCATAGAGTCTTGGGATAAGAAGAGCTATAACTACTTCACTAGGCCACTAGTACCTAGAGCTTGGGAGCTCACGTTAGAGACCCTAGAGCTACTACCAAGCTTTACAAGTCCAACAGTTATTAGGATAACACTAGTTAAAGGATTCAATGATCATGATGAAGCACTAAGAGGATTTGCTAAGCTAATTGAGACAGCTAAACCAACATATATAGAGATTAAATCATATATGTGGCTAGGAACTAGTAGGTATAGGCTATCAAAGGATAGCCAGGCAGAACACGAGTATATTAGAGAAGTTGGGTTAAAACTAGCGGACTACACCGGGTACCCACTAATAGGGGAGAGTAGAGCAAGTAGAGTAGTACTCTTAAGTAGTATACCAGAACCAATAAGACTAGGCAAGGGGTGCCCGCTAGGCCTAAAAACACCAGAACCAGATACAATAGGAGAATATGATAGCTATGACCCAGATACTATGCCTTAAGAGAATTTAGTAACTTAAATCTTAATAGAGGTTATAAAACTTATCAGTTACTCTAGTACACGTCAGCTTAACCTTAGGATAGTAAGCATAGATAGAGTGAAAACTATTCCTCCTAAATTTCCTATATAAGTCCCCCATATTCTATTGTTCATGTGGAAGCTAGTAGTAAATTGGTTGAGGTGGGGGGTTTGAGTATTTTAAGGGTTTTTATTGCTGTTGATATCGAGGATCCACTTATTATCTCAAGGTTAGATAGGGTTAAGGATGCTCTAGTCTCTACAGGTGTCCCTATGAAGGTTGTTGAGTCTTATAATATGCATTTAACTTTAAGGTTTATTGGTGAGGTTAGTCGCGGGGTTGTTGATAGCATTTCTAGAGCTCTCTCTAGGCTTGAATTTAAAGAGTTTACTATAGTGCTTAGGGGGTTGGGCGCTTTTCCTAATTCACTAAATCCTAGAGTTGTATGGGTTGGTGTAGGTGAGGGTGCTGATAAGCTTATAATGTTGAGAGGTAGTGTTGAGAAGCTATTGAAGCCTCTAAGTATTCCTCCTGAGAGAGAAGAGTTTACACCCCACCTTACTTTAGCTAGAATTAAGGGTAGTAGAGGTATCTCAAGTCTAGTCAAGCTCTTAAATGAGTACTCTGAATTTGAGTTTGGAGCTGTGAGGGTTAATAGTGTTAGGCTTAAGAAGAGTACTCTTACATCTAAGGGCCCCATATATGAGACTCTACTAGAGGTTAAGGCTTTATGAGCTGTGAGAGGAGTAGTATTGAAGAAGAGGTTCTAGAGAAAATTAGACCGTCAAGAACACAGATTATTGTGTTAAGCAGGCTATATGAGGTATTGAAGAGGAGGATTGAGAAGTGTCTAGAGGAGGTTAATGTTAAAGCAGTAGTAGAAGTTGAAGGTAGTTACGCTAAAGGCACTATACTCTCTAATAAGTGGGAGATCGATGTTTTCACAATATTCAGTAACGTCTCCGAAGAGTGGGTTAAAAATAATAGTCTAAGTATACTACTCAAGTGCATAGAGCCTCTACCAGCAATAGTTAAGTATGCTGAACACCCCTATATTACAGTCTCAATGTTAGGAGTAGAGGCTGAGATTGTACCAACAATAGAAGCTGAGAGCCCTAGTAAGATTAAGCTAGGTGTTGGTAGGACTCCATTCCATACAAGTTATGTTAAGAGGAAGATTGAATCTAACCCCTGCCTAGCTGATGACATTAGGCTTTTAAAGTCATTCATGGAGGGTATAGGGGTCTATGGTGCTGAGATAGGCGGATTCTCAGGTTACTTAGCAGAGCTCCTCACTATACACTATGGTAGTTTTAGGAATGTACTTAAAGCTTCTCTAACCTGGAAGCCTCAAGTCTATATTGATGTAGAGGGTGTAGGTGACGCGACTATACTTAAAGCTAAATATAGAGATTCTCCTATGATAGTAGTTGATCCCGTTGACCCCTCTAGGAATGCTGCAGCATCTGTAACTCAAGCAAGCTTATCAGCATTCATAATAGCATCAAAAATATACCTTACTCGCCCTATGCTAGAGTTCTTCCATATAGCGCCTAGAGTATATAAGGTAGCTAGGCTTGGCCCAGCAATTATGGCTATCTGTAGTGGTAACTACTCTGAGATCCCAAAAGAGAATATTCTCAGTATGGCTAGGAGATTCTCAGGACTACTAGCCTCAATACTTAAAGAGAGAGGATTTAAAGTAACATGGAGGATTATAGGGTCAGATTATACAAGTAAAGTTATCATAATAGTAGGCCTTGAGTCTCTAACTCTACCAGACTTAGAGTATAGAGTAGGGCCTACCCCGTGGGAGAGCTTAGAGGGGGCTCTAAACTTTATAGCTAGGAGACTTAATGAAGGTGGAATAGTATGGATTAGTGAGGATGGCGTACTTGAAGGATTAAGATCTAGGAGGTTTAAGAGTGCAGTTGATACTACTAATAGAGTGGCTAATAAGCTAGCCTATATCGTTAAGGCTAGTAGGTGTGAGTTTAGAGAGTGTATAGAGGGTATAGTATGCTTGAGGGAGAGCGGGTTAAGAGAAGAATCTATTACTGGTTTACCACACCTCCTCTGGCCGAGTTTAATATATTCTCTCCAGAAGCATTCATAACACTATGCTACCCTAGAATTAATAGCTCATGCTCTCATAGGCTTATAAAGCTATCTAGGCTAGGAGTACACAAGATTTATAGCCTAGGACCATCTAGACTACCTGGCTTAGAGCTAAGAGTTCTAGGTAAAGGATTCTCTAGTACCGTAGTAGCAGGCTCACTAGTTAATGGAGAGATCATAGCTATAAAGTCTAGGAGGACCGATAGCAAGAGGATAGATTTAACACCCGAGGGAGAAGTACTAGACATAGCTAGTAAAGCTGGAGTAGCTCCCAAACCAATATACTGGGATAAAGATACTATAGTAATGGAGGCTATAATAGGCCCAAGACTAGAAGACATATTAGAACTAAACCTAGAATGGCCCATAATAGAAGCACTGAGAGCGGCTAGAACACTAGACACACTAAATATAGCACACTTAGAAATAAACAGACCATGGAGAAACATATTATACAGAGGACTCTACAATAAAGCCAAAGCACTAATAATAGACTATGAATCCTCAAGCTCAGGATGCACAAACGTATCAAACCTAATAGGAGGACTCTTACCCAAACTTAAACTCACAATAAG
>JAUQQR010000045.1 GCA_030549835.1 Thermoproteota archaeon | reverse complement strand
GTGCAGCGCTTGCTGTTGGATTAGCTGGTCTCGGTGCCGGATTCGCTGTTGGTATGGCTGGAGCTGCTGTAGCTAGTGGAATAGTTGAGAAGAGAGAGGCTACTGGGGCTCTACTTTTAATTGTAGTATTAGGTGAAGGAATAGCTATATATGGTTTTCTTATAGCTTTACTTTTAATCCTTATTGTATAGCTAGTTATTGCTATTAGATCTCTAATCCTTTTGGTTTTCTTTGCTCCTCAGCTCTAACTTTTATAACTCCATAGAAGATAGCACAGCTTATACAGTAGCATTTCTGCATTGGATATCTCATTATTATTGCTCCCTTCTTCTCTAGCTCACTTGCTAGAGCCGGGTCTACGGGGCTGTATGTTCTTGTTACACATATAATCTTATCTGCTGGTGTTAGTCTACCACAGTTATCACATGGAACAGCTCCACTCTTACCTTTACCACCTTTTCTCCTACCCCTACTTTCTCTCTTCTTAGGCATTCCTATTCACATCCATATCAATTTATACTTCTACACTTAATATGTCTTAGCATATCTAGCCCATGTTACTGCTTTTAACCCACATATAGGGCAGTATTCTCCCTCAGCTCTCTCTTCAGGCCATGGTGTCCCGAGTGTTTTAACTTCAAGAGTTTCTTCTACCCTGTGTGCACACTCTTCTTTACCACACCATGGCACCTCTACTATTCCTCTCTTATACTTAGCCCACTCTTCTAGCTCTTTTAGTGTTCTAACTCTCTTTATCGCAGACTTCATAGACTGCCATGCTCTCCTACTCAAGTGAGAATCTATATCTTCAATTATAGCTTTTAACTCTGATATAAGCTTATCCTCACTCACCTTATACTTCTCTAGAGTATCTCTCCTCACTACTGTGTATACTCTACTCTTAACCTCCTCGGGACCAATATCAATTCTTATAGGGACCCCCCTAACCTCCCAGTAGTAGTATTTAGCTCCAGGTCTCAACTCTTCTCTATCATCAACCCTAACTCTGAAGCCAGAGCTCTTAAGAAGGTCAGCTATTCTTCTAGCCTCCTCTAGTATGGTCTTCTTCTCTTCCTCTAAACCTATAGGTATAGGTATTATAATGACTTGTATTGGTGCTATAATTGATGGTAGTACTAATCCTCTATCGTCACCATGAACTGATATTAGTGATGCTACAACCCTATCACTAACTCCATAACTAGTCTGCCATGGATAATCTAGAGATCCATCTGCAAGCTGTATCTTAAAATCAAAGACTTTAGTGAAATTTTGTCCTAAATGATGTGCTGTTCCAATCTGCATAACCCTACTATCAGGCATTAACGTGTCAAATGCGATAGTATAGAGTGCTCCGGCAAACTTATCCCACTCAGGCCTCCTAGATATTATGTATGGTATACCTAGCTTGTCAAAGAGATTCTTATAGATCTCTATAGCCTCTAAGACTTGACGTTCCGCATCACTAAAGCTAGCATGAACAGTGTGGGCCTCCTTAAAAGTTGTAATCTCTCTAACCCTAATCATCGGCCTAGTAGCCTTAGTCTCATACCTGAAAACACTAACAATCTGGTAATACTTCTTAGGTAGCTGCTTATAGCTCTTAATCCATAAGGACTCATAATAAGTGATATTAGTCTCACTAGTAGGTCTAAGAGCAAGCTTAATATCTAGAGGCTCCAACCCCCCATGAGTTACCCAATATACCTCACCCTCAAACCCCCTAATATGCTCAGACTCCTTCCTAAGAAGAGTCTCAGGTATAAGTATTGGGAACAATACCTCCTCATGACCTCTACTATCATGGAGCTCTCTAATAATATCTATAATCCTCCTCCTAATCTGAAAACCAAAAGGCATCCATACACCCATACCTTTAACAGGATACCTACCATAATCGTATATCTCAGCCTCCTCAATAACCCAATCAAACCACCTAGAGAAATCACTACTCCACCTCTCTCTAGAAACACTCATCTATTGAGACACCAATAATCTAAGCTAACATCAAAGTTTAAAATCTTAAAGAATAACACCATACAACCATCCCCTGCCTCAGGTTCCTGTAGGTTCCTCTAGGGCTTCAAACGCGACTGCCCCAAGCCTTATAGTTGCTTATACTAGTTTATACCATTGCTCCGGATATAGAAGAAATCTTACAAGCTACCTCTACTATTAGCTGGAGTACCCTGAGCGGGTAGAGATCAATAATGTGAGTACTGATGGGGAAAAGACTTGAGGTCTGTAAAGCCTAAAGTTGATATAATCCGATATGAAACCTAAACTTCAAGATCTATAATATTCTCCTATGGTAATTGAGAGTTTAGAATTAGTTTCTAGTATTGCATGCATGGTTATGGGTTAGTAGCTGTTTGTCTTTTGAGAATAAGTATCTCTAGTTTAGCATGTTTACTTTTTGAGTGCTAAAGCTTTCTCTATAATACTATTTTCTAGCTCTACAAGCTCCTCTAGTATATCGATTGACTCTTGGAGCTTAATTAGAGACTCTACAGCTTGAGGTGTGATATCTTCTTGTAGCCCACTTACTGGTGTTGAGTGTATACTAGAGGGTGACGCGAGTGTTTTTATCCTGGCTGTTAAAGCTGAGGCTATATAGTGGCTTATCATTACGCCTACAGGGCTTGATGATGCTAGGAATTCTGGGAGGCCTGTTATCTCGCTTCTCATTAGTTGTGCTATTCTCCTCTCTATAATACTAGCTATATGGGCAAGCCCTATGGCTATAGAATCAGCTACTAGTGCTAGGTGTAAGGCATAGAAGGAGCATGAGTGTACTACCTTAGAATTTTCAACTATAGGGTTTGTAGATGTACTACAATACTCTTTTGAGGCTATACTCTTAGCATAATCTATAAAATCTATAACCGCCCCATATACCTGGGGTATACACCTTAAGCTATACGGGTCTTGGAGTCTTACAGGACTACCACAATTAGGCGTACCTAGGAGCTCTAATACTCTCCTAATACCATTATGCTCCTTGATTAGTCCTATAGTAGGCTCATAGTGCTCACTAGTACACCTACAAATCTCTAAGCTCCTACGTGCGACTCGTAGCGACTTCTTCATTAAATCCTCTAACCTAATCATAGCATGTACGAGTAATGCTGTACTCCACGAGGTGTTATTTATTAGTATTAAAGCTTCACCAGGCTCTAAACTTAAAACATCTAATCCACTAGATGTTAAAGCCTTAAAGCAGCTTACAATAGATCCTCTGTATAAAGCTTCACCTTCACCATAATATAAACATAGGAATGCATGAGCACTAGGAACTAAATCTCCGCTAGCTCCAAGACTACCCCTTAATGGGACTAATGGTATGATTCCATTGTTGAGAGCATCTACAATCCTTTTAAGAACAACTCCTCTAATAGGATCTCTACCCCTACTAGCTTGAAGCACCCTAATAAATAGGAATAACCTAACAACATCTGGGGGAGCCTTAGAACCAGAGCCAACGGCATGCTCTAATAAAACCTTATACTCCCAATGAGGGCTGCACTCACCCTTAACATCATATAGAGATCCTAGCCCTGTACAGAAGCCATATACTCGCCTTCTCGAAGCCTCCTCTAGGAATACGCGCCTTGCATCATCTAAACTACTATAAATACTATGATCTACATCAATAAGCTCTCCCTCAATTATACGAGTAAAAACATTAAAATCAGGACACACATTAAGTCTAATACTAACCAATGGCACCACCAGTATCTATGCAGAGTATAAAGGATAATTTAAAATTGTAGACAGGAAGCTACTATAAATAATGAAATTTATCAAGTTATCTAGAGTATTACTAGTCAATAGTTCTAATAATAGCGCATTAATCTTTAGAGAGTTTATAAAGCCTATAAAGCCGGCTAAACAAAATAAAGACGGGAAGCAATTAGAACTATGAGGGAAGAGGAGAGAGGCGTTGGGGTTTGATTCTAAGCGATAGGGATATATTGACTTTAATTAGAGCTGGAGATATTGTTATTGAGCCTTTTGAACCTGAGATTGTTAGAGAGAATGGTTTAGATTTAAGGTTAGGCCCGGGGTATTGTAGGTTTAAGCTTGTAAGTAGTATTCTAGACCCCCGTAATCCAGGTGATCCTAAGGAATTCTATGAATGTGGAGAGTCTAATGTAATAATTGTTTACCCTAAGGAGCACCTATTACTCCACACATTAGAGTATATTAAGCTCCCAGACTATATTGCTGGTCTAGTAAATCTAAGGAGCACCTGGGCTAGAACTGGGATATATGTACCTTCAACAGCAGTAGATGCTGGGTTTGAGGGGCAGCTCACAATAGAGGTTATAGGCTCAAGCTTCCCTGTTAAGCTATATGCTGGAGATAGATTCCTCCACCTACTACTCGTTAAGCTAGGGACACCATCAGCTAAGCCATATTCAGGTGAGTACCAGAAACAGAGGGGAGTTAAGCTACCCAAATTCTTTTATAGATAGAGCTCTCCTATTATACTTCATTATATTCCTCATTCTAGGGATTACTTCATGCTTCATGTTCTTCTTTGTCATTTAGCATCTTTCTAGCTAATCAATCCTTTTAAGGGGGAATGAGATCTTATGCTTCTTATGTGTAATGTCGTGGTTTCTCTGGTTATGGTATAGGTTACTTTGTAGTGAATTAATAAAAGAGCTAAGTCCTCTAATAGTTAATTTAGGGTTAGGTATTTGGTTAAAATGAGCTTAGAGTTAAGTGTAGGTGATATGATTAGGATCTTCGGATCAGCAGTAGTAGCTGTTGAGGAGGGCTCTGCTAGTATACTAGGAGCTACCCTCACCTCTGGAGCTATATTTACTATCCCAGAGTTTAAGAGCTATGTGTTAAAGAGTCTAGCTAATTCTAGAATATTAATTAGCTTAGAGAAGAATGCTAGGGTAGAGGTTGCTGTACCAGAGGAGGAGCCTTACAATGAGTGGGTTGAAGTAGCCGATGCTATAATAGGAGGTTGTCTAAAAGGATGTACAACCCTAATACTTGGGCCTACAGATGCTGGTAAGTCTAGTTTTGCAGCTCTCCTAGCTAATAGGAGTTTATCCTTAGGTCTTAAGCCTGCTATTATTGATGCTGATGTTGGTCAAGCCGATCTAGGACCGCCTGGTTTTATAGGCTTAGCTATGCCAAATAGCTATGTATCATGGCTTAGAGACTTAAAGCCTGTCATGTTGAGATTTATAGGGTCTATAGAGCCTTCTCCTCTTATAGGTAAAATTATATCATCTTGTACTGAGCTTAAAATGAAAGCCTTAGAATCTGGAGCTGATATTATCATAGTTAGTAGTGATGGATGGATTGAAGGATGGTCTGCTTTAGAGTATAAG
Source organism: Thermoproteota archaeon (assembly GCA_030549835.1). GTDB lineage: Archaea > Thermoproteota > Thermoprotei_A > Sulfolobales > Acidilobaceae > DSZV01. Next base: position 3,353 of record JAUQQR010000045.1, on the reverse strand, counting down.
CTAGATCTAGCTAGGTCTATAGATGCTACACATATAGTAGTAATAGGGTCTGATGAGCTAGCCATGTTTATGGCTAGAAGTATTCATGGCAACGTCTATAGGCTACCTAGACCTATGGTTCAAGCTTTGAGAAGCCCTGAGGATAGGAGGAGGATTAGACAAGATAATTATAGAAGATTCCTCGAAGGCGACATTATAGAGATTAACTTAGATGATATAGCCGTGCAGGGAGCATGTATTAGCGGTAAACCTGTAAGTCGTAGTGTAGAAGAGTTTATATCTGAGTTATTAGGCACAACACTATTAGAAGTCTTAGAATACCCCGGAGGCTTATGCCTCTACCTCAATGAGGAAAAGAGTATACAACCACAAAGTCTAAAGGAGCTACAGAAGAGGGTCCAAGGTAAAGAAATACTAACAATAGTCATAGAGCCTGAGATGAGAATATTAGCAGCACTAAGAGATATAAATAACTACGACTGCCCAGCCCTACTCTTAAATGTAGACTTAGAGAAGAGGAAAGCAGTATTCCAAACAAAGTGTAGGGGGCCCTTTAAAACAGTTTTCTTTAGCAGGATAAAGTTAACGAGAGACTATAGAGAAGCTTCTAGAGGTAGAATAGTAATATAAGCTTATAAACTACTAAAGACTATACTTTAGATTGGGACTTAACATGGAGGATATTACTAGAAGCGAGATAATAACAGCGCTACTCTTCCAAGCTGGAGGAGGCCTTATATTAGGCTTTGCTACAGGCTACTTCTTAAAGAAAATGGTTAAAATGGCGTTAATAATATTAGGAGCATTAACACTAGGACTACTACTATTATCGTATTATGATATTATATCAGTAAATTGGAATAAGCTAGCATTACTCGTAGAAAGAGTAATTAGCGGAACACAGGCACTAACAGCCTCAATGCAATCATGGATAATAGCATCAATACCATTCGCAGGCTCATTCATAGCAGGATTACTCCTAGGTTTTAAGTATGGGTAATTAAAGTTTTGATGGTAGCCGGGCGGGGATTCGAACCCCGGTCACGGGGGCCAGAGCCCCGCATCCTTGGCCGCTAGACGACCCGGCTACACCTCTATATATTGAGAAGTTTAGGCTTAATATCTTTATATAGATGTGTGTGGATACATATTCTCATTGTTATAGGTTTATAGGTTTCATAGTCTGCTATTGTTATTGGAGGAGATTTATGGATTTAAATGGTAAGGTTTACTATGCTCTACTCTCTGGGTCTTATCAGTCCTTAGCTTTAGAGGAGCTTAGATCTATTCTTGATGTTGAATCTAGCTATTATAGTCTTGATTTAGTTCTTGACGGTATTGCTTTATTTAGATCTGATATTAGGGATGTTAAGATTATAGTTGATAGAGCTGGTTTTATTAAGGAGGTTGGGTTAGCTTTAGCTATCTCAGACTCTTATCTTAACGGGGATTGGGCTAGAGATGTGTCTAGTAGTCTTGGAGACTTAGAGGTTAAGATAGACGTTACTAGATTTAAGGGTTTTGGAGGCTTCTCTGAGCTAGATATTATTAAGACTCTATGCCCTCGCTTAAAGTGTAGGCTTAAATCTAGTAATATATTGAGGGTTTTAGCTAGTGAAGGATTGGTTATTGCAGGCTTAATGATTGATAGGGCTAAGTTTAAGAGTTTAGAGTCTCGTAGGCCTAGGAGGAGACCTTTCTTCGCCCCGGGCTCTCTAGATCCCCAGATTTCTAGATTATTTGTCAATCTATCAAGGCTTAAGAGGGGAGGTGTATTCTTAGATCCATTCTGTGGTACTGGAGGCTTCGCCTTAGAGGCTTGTAGTATGGGTGCTAGTAGAGTTATATGTGGAGATATAGATTGGGCTATGAGTCTAGGAGCTCTACAAAACTTAAGATACTATGAGTGTGATGGTAGAGTACTTACACTAATATCTGATGCTACAAGGATACCTCTAAGTGAATATAGTGTAGATGCCATAGCTACAGACCCACCATATGGTAGATCTAGTTCAACAAAGAAGAGGTTATACGCTGAGTTAACATTAGAGTTCCTCTCTGAAGCTAAGAGAGTTGCTAAGAAAAACTCTTACATAGTATACGCTGGCCCCTACAATGAGCAGCCATGGGTATTAGCTAGAGATGCTAGCCTTAACATTACTGGGAGATTCCATATGTTTGTTCACGGTAACCTAGTTAGAGAAATAGTTGTTGCTAAGGTGTAATATTTTGATATCAGGATACCATGTAGAGGTTATAATGCTCGGGACTGGTGCTACAGTACCAACATCTGAGAGGCTACTCCCAGCAATACTAGTTAGAGATACTGCCGGTAATAGAATACTATTAGATACTGGTGAGGGAGCTCAAGTTAGGCTATCACAGGCTGGAGTATCACCTACAAGTATAGACTTAATAGCTATAACCCACGAGCATGGAGATCATGTTAATGGGCTACCAGGACTCCTACAATCAATGTATATTAATGGGAGGAGGAAGCCTCTAAGGATAATAGCACCAACTAATATATCTAAGTTCCTGAGAGAAGCTCTCGAAGCTACTAGTGAGAGACTAGGATTTAATATTGATATTATAGAGATTAAAGGTAGTAGTTATATAACTGTTAGTGAAACAGCTGGAGGCGATAAGCTACTCTTACACTGGTTCCCCGTATGCCATACTGTTGAAGCTTACGGGTTTAAACTAGAATGGATACTTAGACCTAGGATAGATAACTCTAAACTAGAAACCCTAGGTTTAAAACCTGGCATATGGATTAAACAGCTACTAGAGAAAGGAGAAGTCTATATTGAGGGTATTAGAGTTAAGCTAGAAGACGTAATACATAGATATCAAGAACCACTAAGAATAATCTATACAGGAGACACAGCCCCATGTAATACTGTATTAGAAGAAGCTAAGAAAGCAAAACTCCTAATACACGACTCAACATTCACATCAGATCTAGAAGATGAAGCTAAAGAAAAAGGACATAGCACCTCAGAGCAAGCAGCACATATAGCGAGAGAATCTCAAGTCTCACTACTAGTCCTAACACATATAAGCCCAAGATACAGAGGACTAGAAGCAAGGAGACTACAACAAGATGCTAGGAAGATATTCAAGAACACTATACTAGCTAAAGACCTAACCAAGATAATACTAAATCTCTCTACTATTTATCCCTAGATGATCGTTTATATTTGTTCATGTCTAGGGACTGTTTCTTCTTAATTTTTCGAGGAAATGTTTACAGCCTTGATTTCCTTGCCTAATTCTAAGATGAGTTCTGAGTAGTGATGGGAGCATTGTGTTAAGCTTCCTAGGGCTAAAACTAGATGTGAGCCCCCTTC
>JAUQQR010000044.1 GCA_030549835.1 Thermoproteota archaeon | reverse complement strand
TGGCTATTTTTGTAGCTACTACTTCCTTTTTGTGACCCTAAGTTTCCGAGACCCATGGCAGACAGTGGGAAGGGAGCTTAGGGAAAAAGCGGTGACACGCACCAAAAACCTAGGACGGGAAACGGTACTGTACCCTCCTAAATTACATTGTAGTAGTTAATCAATCTAATACATTTACCTATCTTATAATTTACGTATTGCTATTTGGATACTATCTAATTAGGAGAACTGTAGGATTAATACTTCTATGTTGAATCTCTAATTAGTAGTTAATAATGTTATAGTATATAGGATATCTAAGTGTGGAGGTTATATTCTGAATTTTATAGCTAGTATAGAGCTTTGGATCTTGCTTCTGCTGGTTTTTCTAGTAGTTTAGCGTACTTCTTCCTATTATTTAGTCTAGGTGATAGTCTCTCTTTTGGTTTAGGTTCTATCTTTGGTGTTGCTTTCCTAACCTTCCCAGCTTTTGTCATTGAACCGTGGGTTGGCATTTCCTTCCCCCTTCTCTTAGTGGTGTGTATGCTAGGGTTTAAAACTTTTTAGTCACTAGAGTTTAAACTTTTTAAGAATATATTATGTTAGGGTTGCTAATCTTGGATTATTATGGCTATAGGGGGTTTATTGCCCGTATCTTATCTAGCCTAGGGTTAGAGCCTGGAGACTATGTTAGGATTATTAAGAGTAATGGTTTAGTTATTGAGGGCATATTATTACCTAGGTATAGCCTAGTTGATGAGCCTATACTTGTTGTTAAGCTTAAGAATGGCTATAATATTGGTATTAGAGTTGATGAGAGTGATGTCTTAGAGAAGATTGGTAGAGTTGAGAGGGGGTCTCCAGGAGCCCCTGTACCTTTAGCTGAGAGTATTGAGGTTGGAGATAAACATGTATTCATACTAGGCTGTGGGGGAACTGTTGCTAGTAGAATTGACTATGAGACTGGAGCCGTTAAACCTTACATATCCCCTGAAGAGCTTACTCTTAGTATCCCAGAGCTCCTTAAATATGCTAGTATTGATGCTGAGCAGTTATTCTCTATTCTAAGTGAGGATATGAAGCCATGGATGTGGTCTAAGATTATTGATGAAACTGCCAAGATAATAAGTAGAGGGTATGATGGCATAGTTATTACTCATGGAACAGATACTATGAGTTACACTTCTGCAGCACTATCATTTGCATTCCATAGAGGGTTACCAGTACCAGTAGCTATGACTGGATCTCAGAGGAGTAGTGATAGGCCTAGTAGTGATGCATCATTTAATCTAGTAGCTGCTACTCTAGTAGCATCAAATGCTCCATTCGCTGAGGTTACAGTAGTAATGCATGGTGAGAGTAGCGATACCTATGCTCTAGCTCATAGAGGTGTTAGAATTAGGAAAATGCATACTAGTAGGAGAGACGCGTTTCACTCAATAAATGCCAGGCCACTAGCTAGAGTATGGCCTTACGATAATAGGATAGAGATTCTAGACTGGAATTTTAGGAAGAGGGGAGATTATAGCTTAGCTGTAGATAATGGGTTTGACGAGAAGGTAGCATATATAAAGCATTATCCTGGGCCTATAGCAGAGATTATAGATATACTTGTTGATAAGGGATTCCATGGTATAGTTATTGAAGGTACAGGCTTCGGTCATGTATCGAGTGATGCAATAGAGTCTATAAGGAGAGCTGTAGAGAGTGGAGTACCAGTAGTTGTAGCTAGCCAGACACTATTCGGCCGTGTAAACCTTAATGTCTATAGTACTGGGAGGAAGATGCTAGAGGCTGGAGTCATACCTGTTGAGGATATGCTACCTGAGGTTGCGTATGTTAAGTTATCCTGGGTACTAGCTAGAACTAGAGATTTAAAGGATGTTAGGGTAATGATGCAGGCTAACATAGCTGGGGAGATGAGCTTAAGGCATGACTTAAACTTATACCCGAGGTGGGTCTATGAGTAAGATAGACTATAAGGCTATAGGATTGAAAGTAGGGCTTGAAATACATCAGCAAATAGAGTCAAGCCATAAGCTATTCTGTAACTGCCCACCAGATCTCATAGAAGAAGAGCATGTAGTATTAGTTAGGAGACTTAGACCTACTAGGAGTGAAGTTGGAGATGTAGATCCTGCAGCTCTATTTGAGTGGAGGAGGGGGAGGTACTATGAGTATGAGTCTCCACTAAATACCTCGTGTCTAGTAGAAGCCGATGAGGAACCCCCACATCCTCTAAATAGGGAGGCCCTAGTAGTAGCTTTAGCTGTAGCTAGATCTCTAGGCTCATATATACCTGATGAGATATATGTTATGAGGAAGATTGTAATTGATGGTAGTAATACTAGCGGGTTCCAGAGGACAGCACTAGTAGCTATAGGTGGGGCTATAGAGGTTAATGGTAAGATTATACCAATAGAGACTATATGTCTTGAAGAAGATGCTGCTAGGAAGATAGGAGAGGAGGGTTTAAAGGTTAAGTATAGGCTTGATAGGCTCGGTATACCGCTAATAGAGTTAGCTACTGCTCCCGTTATTGAGTCTCCAGAGGAGGCTAGAGAAGTAGCCTTGGCTATAGGTAGGCTCCTAAGACTTACTGGTAGGGTTAAGAGAGGTCTGGGTACTATAAGGCAAGATCTTAATATTAGTATTGCTGGTGGAGCTAAGACTGAGATTAAGGGTGTTCAGAGGCTAGAACTAATACCTAAAGTAGTACACTACGAAGTTCTAAGACAGCTTAGACTGATAGAACTAAGAAGAGAGTTATTGAAAAGGGATTTATCTAAGGATAGTATCACCTATAATCCCGTAGACTTAACAAGTAAGCTAGCGAGATCTAGCAGTAAGATTCTGAGGAGGGCTGTAGAGAGTGGGGGAGTAATACTCGGGATTAAAATACCTAAGATGAAGGGCCTATTAGGCTTTGAACTTATGCCGGGTAGAAGATTTGGCACAGAGCTTGCAGACTACGCTAGATTCTGGGCTGGCGTTAGTGGTATAATTCATAGTGATGAGCTCCCAGGCTACGGTATCACAGGTGAGGAGGTAAATGTTGTATATGAGACCCTCAATGCTGACCCCTCAATAGACGCTTTCATAATAGTAGCTGATATTAGAGAGAAGGCTCTTAAAGCATTATCAACTATTGTAGATAGGATTAGAGTAGCATTTGACGGTGTACCTGAGGAGACGAGAGCTGCTAATGAGGATGGAACAACTAGGTATATGAGGCCTAGGCCTGGTGCTGCTAGAATGTATCCTGAGACTGATATACCCCCAGTTAAGGTAACAGATGAATTAATAAGTGAAGCTGATAAGATTAAACCGGAGCCTTTGAATGTTAAGCTTGAGAGGTTAATCTCAAAGTATGGCTTATCGAGAGAGTTAGCATTAGAGGTTCTAATGGATATTAGGCTTGACTTAATAGAGAGTCTCATAGAAAAGTATCATGAGAGAGTACAGCCTAGCATTATAGCATCAATATTTGTAGTAACACTTAGAGGTTTAAGAGGTAAAGGGTTAGATATAGAGATAATAACAGATAAGCATTTAGAAGAGATAGTAAGCTATATAGCTGAAGGACTCATAGCCAAAGAAGCCTCAGAGCTAATACTAGAAGAGATAGCTAAAAACCCACAGTTAACAGTAAGAGAGGCTATAGAGAAGCTTGGATTAAGAGCTGTAAGTGAGGCTGAAGCAGAGGCAGTAATAGATGAGATAATAAGAGAATATATAGAGGAGGTTAAAAAGAGAGGATTAAAAGCTACAAGCCTAATAATAGGGAAAGCTATGGGCAAGCTAAGAGGTAAGATTGACGGGCGTAGAGTAGCTGAGATAGCTAGAGAGAAGATAGAAAAAATTATTGGAGAACATAAAACTTAAAAGAACCTAGAATACCTAGAAAGATTGGATGATGAATACTCCCGACAATGATAGATGAATTGAAGGCATTTGCCTGACACCTTACTATTAAGGGTCGGTCCGTCGTGATTTAATCATTACTCATTTTGGAGCGGCTTCCTCATCCCAGGATTAATAGTATTGTATTTAGAGTTTTTCTAACTACTATTGTACTTTCTGAGCTCTAATCATTCTACCCACACCATAGAATGTCCTCCCAGCTCCATGTAAGAGTATACTAGTTTTAGTTAAATCCCACCCCCACTGCGTATATAAGCCTTCTTTAACATATACTGCTAGGATCTCGAATACGTATAGCCTAACTTCTCCAACATCAAGTTTAGCGTATACTTTACCTTCTAGTGATGCTATAGCTTCACTCCACCTAGGCACGCTTATGGTCTCGCTAGGCTCAAGCTTAATATTAAATTTTGTAATCTTATCTACATCCCTACCCGATGTACTACCTAGGGCGTAGACTATATCAGCTTGCCCAATGTGTGGGACATTAATTGTAGCCTCATTATGATACTCGAGACACTGAAATGTATATGCTTCTTTATCAATAATTACTGCTACTGTGGGAGGCTCTTCCGATACAGGCGTATTCCATGAAGCTGGCATAGCATTAAATCTACCATTAGGGCATTTAGTTACTAGTACTATTGTGGGCGACGGGTGTAGGGTATAGTAGAATTTTACCTTAGGATCTAGCTTTACAAACTTACCAATTACCAATTCTAACACCATCTACTTAATTATTGAGTTAAAAGCTTATTTAATACCTGAGACTCTCATACTCTTTGAGAGCTCTTCTCTCCTCTGAGCTCTATACTCTTCTATTATCCTCTCAATATCAGGTGGTTTTCTTAAACTCTTAAGCTTCTCTAGCTCTCTCTTAGCATCATCTATAATAGAAGATTTAATTATTGAGACCTCAATATCTTGAATATCTTCTACTAAGTAATCCTTAATATTTAATACTGGGATCTCGTATAGTTTTAGAGTATTAGCTAGTGGGGAGTCTAAGTTGTTAGTGAGTATAGCTGTAATACCAGTATTTTTAATGTATTGTAAAGCTTTATCCTCAAATATTCCTGGGTTCTCTACTACTATTACCTCTTTACTTCTCAGCTCTCCAAGTATTCTCTCACTCTTCTTTAAACTAGTAATGTTAAGTACTGGTATTCTCCTAGCTATAATTACATCTCCTCTAGCTACTCTAGCAATTACATCTACTAGCCTCCTACTAGTATCTTCTAGCCTAGAAATAGTACTCCTCATGCTCTCAATATATGACTCTAGATCTTTGATTCTTGATTGAAGCTTTACTACTTCATTATCCCTTAAAACCTCAATCCTAATATTGTATTGTATTTCTCTAAGTCTTCTCTCATATTCTCTAATAGCACTCTCTAGGTTCTTAATTTTAGATTCGAGAATTTCTTTTTGAGCTCTTAGCCTCTCTAATTCTACAATATATGCTGATACATCAACTTGCTTATGTTTATCTATCTTCTCCTCTACTACTCTAGGCTTAGCTCCCTCATGCTCTAATAACCCCTCTATAACTCTCTCTAGAGCTTCAGCTATTGTAAGACCACTTATAACCCATTTTTTCACATCTTCTCTATTAATCTCCTCACTTAATCCTTCAAGTTTTTTATCAATTTGATCTAGCTTAGTCTTTATACTTGAGTATGCTTTAATAGCTGCTGCTAGAGCATCTCTCTCATGACTATCTCTAATAGATTCTCCTATTATCCTCTCTACTAGCTCTCTCTTCTCAGCTACACTTAGATCATATGGTGGAGTATATAGTGCTGCTCCAACCTGTGATGCTAACTTTCTTATAGTCTCTGGCGGGTCTGATACGTCTGTTGCTATAGCTACTGGTTTACCATAGCGTAGTATAGTATCTATTATAGAGCCCCTATCTAGGTTCTTAGAGCTTGAAATATATAGTACTCTACAGTCTAGATCTACTATGGCTATACCCGTTGTTGTCCCCGCATCAATACCTACTATAATAGGTTTACTAGCTTTGATATGCTGTTTTACTGTTACAAGTAACTTACTCCTATATACTGGCTTAATTTTAACAGTATAGTCTTGACCCTCATACTCGCTAACTATACCCTCTACAGCCTCTCTCGGAGCATAAACTGTGAATACTGCCGATTCTAATCCACCTTTACTTTCTCTATAGTAGTAGTCATAGTCTAAGCTTGCTCTATCTAAAGCCTCCTTAATGCTATTAGCTACATTGTATATAGCTGCTCTAATCCTCCTCTGATACCTCCGCTGACTCCACCCTCCAGGAGAGTGTGATCTAAGCTTTGAGACTTGGATTAGAGTCTTCTCCTCAACACTTTTAATATTAGAGCCATACCCCATGCACGATAATACTGCATTAATATATGCTGTCTTAGACGGGTCTAGCTTAGAATAGTCTGACAAGACCCCAGCTCTCCTAGCAACTTCTCTAACATCTAAGAACTGCCCATCAACTAGTGTTACCTGTACTACACTAGTCTTTGGTGGTAGGAGTGAGAGTATTCTAATAAGACTCCTCTCATCTTCTCCAAGCTCATAGATATTATCGAATCCGATCTTCTCAGGCCTATACTCCCAGGCTAGTCTAATAAGCTTAGCTAAGCTAACAGATTCAGCCTTATAGATTACGTGACCACTACTCTCAACTACCATGATATGATATCTGGCATCTCTCCCTCCAGGACTCCCAGACTCTAAGTCTACGCCCATACATTTAGCTTCATAGCCAGCTGAGCTCATGAATATTCACCCTTAATAATTCTTATAGTACTCTCCACATCTCTTCTTACCCCGAATTTTTTCTTAAAGAATCTTAGGATATACTCTACATCTCTCCTTAGTAGGCTTTCAGCTAGTTCATCATCTCTATACGCGTACTGAGGCCAGTCTATAATATATGCGTCCCAGCTACTTTCTACAATCATGATATTATACTCACTTAGATCTCCATGAACTACTCTAACTTTCTGGTAAGCAATCTTAATATCCTCTATTATTGAATCTAGTATCTTAGAAGCTATTGAAGCATCTAAACTACCAACCTTATAGAGGTCTATCCCATCAATATACTCTTGCACCACCGCATGCCTATTCCACGCTATAGGCTTTGGCACCCTACAACCTATCTTATATAAATCACTCAAAACTCTAAACTCCCTCTCTCCAGTAAGCTTAGCTAGCTCAAGCCAGCTATGTTGAGCATCAATAGAGTAGCTCCTAAACCTCCTAATCCTCCTAAAACCGCTGAAACCACCTCTATGAAACTTAACCACAATAAACTCCCCACTAGGAGCTTCGCCAAGGAATACTTCACCCTCCTTACCAACACCAATCTTCTCTCCAAGCATAGTAACATAACCATTACTTTTAAGATAGTGATATGCTAGAGTATCTAAACCCTTAAAAGTCAGTCCATAGCCAGTATAGTCTCCAACCCTCCTAGATACTAATCTAAAGTCTAGTAGCTTATGGAGAGCCTTCGAGAGACTAGAGCTTGAGAACCTAACCCTAGACTCTATAAATTCAATAGGGACAAACTCAAACTTACCCATGAGACCCTCAATAACTCTAAGCACTAGAATATCAATATTATCTAGCCTAGATAAAATAAAATCAAGGTTATACGTTATCCTAACCACCCACTCTAGGTAAGCTATCGCTACTCATACCTATACTAGGAAGTAGCCTCCAATATTAATAAGATTTTATTAGAATGATTAAATTAGCTATTAAGAAACTCTCTTAGAATATTCTCTACTACTTCTAAGCTTCCCTCACTACTCCATAAGGCTTCCTTTAACATTCTTCTTAAGATATGCTTTTGTATATTAGGCATTCTCTTAATAGTCAATACTAGTTTAGGATCTGCTATGGGGCCTATGTAGTCTCTTACAATTCTCTTAACATCATCAGTATTTACTTGGCCTTCAACTATGACTAGTGGACTTTCAAATCTTAAGTCATCATATAATCCTACAACTAACGTTTGTTTATGGAGATTACTCTCAATAACCTCTTCTATAGCTCCAGGACTTAGTCTATAACCGCTAACCTTCATGACTGTATCTCTTCTACCTAAAACATATATGTATCCGTCACTATCCATTACTGCGTAGTCACCGGTATCATAGAAGCCTCTACTCCATAAACTCTCATAGTCTTCAGGAAACTCTATAGGCATAGCTGGCCATGGACTCTTAATGATTAATCTGCCAATTGATTCTCTTACTGATATGCTACTATCATTAATTACATCAATATTAAAACCTGGTATAGGCGGCCCTACAGATCCTGGTTTTAAGGGTGGGAATGTGTAGTTTACTAGATTACCTGTAATAAATGTTCCTAGCTCACTCTGAATATACATATTAACTACAGGTATTCTCCCTGTAAGCTTATCTGGGATAGAGTCAATTAGTGGCGCATAGCTTGTTCCTATAACACTATATGCCCACCTCCAAGTACTAGCTTCTAGAGGCTCAGCCGTTACTAAAATTAATTTTAGTGTATCAATATTATGATCTCTAACATGTGACGAGTCCTGCTTTGATAATAGTCTTAGAGCTCCACCAGTTGCTAGAAATATAGTTACAGCATAACGCTCTATGAGATCCCACCATCTATCCCATGAAGGCCAGTCTGGGCCTCCCTCATATAGTAGTATAGTTGACCCTATCATGAGGGGCCCTAATACTACATAACTTACTCCAGTAATCCAGCCAGGCCATACAGTACAGTAGTATGTGTCATGAGGTCTTAAGCCTATTCACCTACTTGTAGCATATACTTGAGTTAAGTATCCTCCAGCAGAGTGTGTTATAGGCTTAAATTTATCCTCATATGCTGTATGAAGACCAAAGAGTGGGTGCTGGGATTTTACTATACTGTCTTCTACACCTCTATTACTATACTTGACTATGTCATCGAAGCTTACCTCATTAACTGTAAGCTTCCTAGAACCTATTCTCTCAATGACTATAACATTACAGTTATATTTAATCTTTTCTAGA
>JAUQQR010000043.1 GCA_030549835.1 Thermoproteota archaeon | reverse complement strand
AAATATTTAAGTTCTATTTACAGGGGGTGGTAGAAGGGAGTGGTTCTGATTGGGGGAGGTTAGGGTATATATTCATACTTCATGTTATTCGAGTTATAGTGTTGTGAAGTATCTTAATAGCAAGGGGCTTCTAGGTAAGGTGAGGCTTGTAAATGTTGTTAATCCACTAGTAGCTATTTATGATAATGTTATTAGTGTGCCATGGGTTACAGTTGATGGTGAGCCTGTTGCTACAGATCCTGTAAGTGGGAGTGAGATTGAGGGTATTATACGTGGTGATTATAGGGCTTCAATTGGGGATCCTGTTAAGGCTTTTCTAGATGCTGTATTGAGTAGCTCCTATGCCTCATCTATAGCATTATTGCATGGCAGTTTAAGGCCTTTAATCCTAGAATTCTTTGTTAAGGCTGCTATTAGGTATCCTTATAGTGGGCTTGATGTAGGTTCAGTTTTAGATAGTTTAAGAGAGGAAGCCTCTAGTCTCTATGAGTCTTTAGAGTTTAGTCTTGCTAAGGTAGTTAGTGTAGCTTATATTAGAGAGTTATACTGGGCTAGTAAGAGGTCTATAGCAGTTGACTCTATTAAGTCTAGGATTGATGAAGTTAGTTTAACTCTATGGCTTCTGGCTAAGGCTAGTATTGGTAGAGCTGGTATACCTGTGGATCCGGTAGCTGGTATTAATAGAGATGGGGTAGCCTTAACTGTTAGTATACTTGAAGCTAGTTGGGAGAAGATTCTAGATAGAGTTAAGAGAGAACAGGAGGCTATATATAGTGATAGGGAGTATATAGATATAAGTCTTAAATCTATATGATTAATTTAAGCTTAATAACCTCCTTTAACAGTGTTAAATAATGGTGGAGAATAGTTTGGGGTTAGAGGTTATTAACTTAAGTGTAAAGGTTAGGGATAAACTTGTATTGAAGAATGTCAGCCTAACAGTAGACTATGGCACAATACATGCAGTTATGGGTCCTAATGGTAGTGGTAAATCTTCACTAGCATATGCTATAATGGGTAGAGAAGGCTATGAAGTCGTAAGTGGCGATATTAGACTTGATGGTGAGAGTATTCTAGGTCTAGAAACTTTTGAGAGAGCACTGAAAGGAATATATATAGGAATGCAGGATCCACCAGTAGTACCAGGGGTTAGGCTAAGTACGCTAATAATAGCAGCATTAAATAAGAGATCTGGTGAAGTAGAGCTAACTAAGATTAGGAATCCTAGAGTAGTAAGAGATATGAATGTTGTAGCTTCAGGAATAGGCTTAAATATAGAGTTATTACAGAGAGAAGTTAATGTAGGATTTAGCGGTGGTGAGAGGAAGAGGAGTGAGTTACTGCAAGCAATACTCTTAGAACCTAAGATTGCTATACTTGACGAGCCTGACTCGGGATTAGATATAGATGGTATTAAGAAAGTTGCAGAGTATATAGGTGATCTTAGGAATAGAGGTAAAGCTGTAATGCTAATAACACACTATGCTAGGCTACTCCAGTATGTTAAGCCAGATGTAGTTACAGTACTCTTAGATGGTGAAGTTATTGCTAGGGGGGATTCAAAGCTAGCGTTTCTTGTTGAAGAGAGGGGTTATAATGAAGTTAGGAAGATGTATAAGGGAGCTTAGTGTAGGTATTGAAACTATTATCGCTACAATGCCTCAAACCCTTAATATCATAGCTTATAAGCCTTCTTTAACACTGTTAAAGTAGGTGTAATATTTATGGGTAAGCCTGTAGAGTTGAGAGAGGAGATATTTAAGAGTACTGAGGCAGCAGTTGAGTTACTAGGCTATGAGAGACCTTTTAAAGCTCAAGTTGAGATTAAGGGTAAGATAACTCCGGATATGATTGAGGAGATTAGCAGGATTAAGAAGGAGCCAGAGTGGATGACTAGGCTTAGGCTTAGGAGCTTAGAGTTCTTCTATAAACTACCAATGCCTAAGTGGGTTAAGGGTATCGAGAGTATAGACTTAGAAGAACTTATACTCTACGTTAAGCCTGAAGTTGCGCTAGTTAAGGATTGGGATGACCTCCCACCTGATCTTAGAGAATACTATGATAGGCTAGGGCTACCAGAGATTGAAAAGAAGCTACTCGCAGGACTAACTACTGTCTTTGAGAGTGAGACTATTTATGCCAAGGTTAAAAGGTACTTGGAGGAGAAAGGAGTAATAGTTATGCCTATAGAGGATGCTGTAAGGAAGTACCCAGATCTTATTAGAGAGTATTTCCTCAAAATATTCCCATTCACCGAGCATAAGTTTGCAGCACTTCACGGAGCTCTATGGAGTGGGGGTGTATTCGTCTACGTACCTCCAGGTGTTAGAATTAGGGAGCCTATAGAGTCATTCTTCCTAATAGGTAGGTCTTCTGAGGGTCAGTTTGAGCATTCATTAATAGTTGCAGGGGAGAACGCTGAGGTTACATGGATTGAGGGTTGTAGTGCTCCTAGGCTTAGTAAGTATAGCTTCCATGATGGTATGGTTGAAGCTTATGCTCATAGGGGTGCTACAGTTAAAATTGTTACTATCCAGAACTGGAGTAGAGATGTTATAAACTTTAATAATAAGAGGGGTGTAGCTGAGGATTACGCTAGAGTAGACTGGGTTGAGGGTAGTATAGGTAGTAAGATGACCTATGTATACCCGAGTACTATACTAAAAGGTGATTATAGCACTACTAGGAATACAGTAATACAGTTAGCTAAAGGCCCGGTACTTAAGGATACTGGTAGTAAAGTCATACATGTAGGTAAGATGAGCAGGGGTAAGATAATAAATAAGTCTGTGAGTGTAGATGGCGGTATTAACACTTATAGAGGTATAATAAGGGTGGTTAAGGGAGCTAAATATGCTACATCTAATGTCGAATGTGAAGCTATGATATTTGATAGTAAGAGTAAAGCCTACACATACCCACACAATCAGGTAGATGAACCTACAGCAACTGTAAGTCATGAGGCTAGAACTGGTAGGCTTAGTGAGGCTCAACTATTCTATCTCCAAAGTAGAGGTTTAGAAGAAGATGAAGCTAAAAGCCTAATAGTATTAGGGTTCCTAGATGAGATAATGGTAGAGTTGCCATTCGAGTATGTTAATGTACTATCAAAGGTTATACAGTTAGAGTTTAAGAAGCTTGGAGGATATGGTTAAATGAGTAGTGCTAGGGAAGCATACGCTAGGCTTATAGAAGAGCTTCCTTTCCAGTATATAGCTGATACACCTACAGTGAAATACTATACTGATTGGAGGCTATTTGAGAATAAGTTTAACCTACCATACTCTACCAGAGAGTTTGAGGCTCCAAGTATAATAGCACATATACCATTCAATATAGTACTAGGCTTAAATCATAGAATCCTAAATATACCTAGTGGAGTCGTAGTTAATGAGTTGAGAGATGGAGTAGGCCCTATTAAGCCTATGAGTATAGTCCATGTTAATAGTAAGATATTAGCGTATCACGCATATAGGTGGAATACTGGAGTCTCAATAAGCATAGAAGATGGAGCAAGCTTCGGGAACCTATATATCCTAAGCCTAGGTGGAGACGCGTACCTAGGCCACCATATAGTATTATCTGTAGGGAAAGGCGCCGTAGGAGATATATACATTATAGACAATAGTAGACAGAATAGCTTTAAGACTCTAGTATTAGAAGGCGTCATAGGTAGAGATGCTAGGATAGGATTCCACATACTAACACTACACTCTACTAAAAGTGCTGTATTTAACTTAAACCACATAATAGTTGATGATGGAGCAGAGGTAAACTCTAAGAGCCTAGTATTAGGGGGGGAGATGAGTAGGGTACAAGTAGACTATGTTGTAAGAGGTGAGAATGCAAAACTAAAAGCTATAGCAAGTACAGCTTCTAAAGCAGAGAATAAAACAGATTTCATACTAAATTCATTCAATTTAGGATCTAAGAGTGAAGTCAATATTACTGGTAGAGGAGCAGTACTAAGTAAGGGCTACCTAGCTCTAAGAGGATCAGCTATAATAGGTGAGGAGGCTAAGCAAGCATCATCAGAGATTGAGTTTCAAGTAGTAATCATGGGAGATGAGGCTAGAGGGTTCGCAGTTCCAGTATTAGAGATACACTCTGGAGACGTAGCCAAGGCTAATCATGCAGCAGGAATCTCTCATATACTAGAAGAGCAGAGGTTCTACCTTAAATCTAGGGGGTTAAGTGATAGTGATATTGAGAGAATACTAATATCTAGTATTTTAGCATTCTCACAGTTAACTGAGGATTTAGGCATAGACCCTATGTCTCTACTTGAAATCTATTAGGCAATACATTGATTTATATATATTTTTATATATCCTAAATTATTCATTAGTATTTATTAAGCTAAAATATTACTATTTTATCTTGGCGTAGGAGGTAGCTATTATGAGTGGAGAATTATTAAAGAGAGTTGAGTGTAGAACTGAGGAGATTCCTGGTCTTGGAACCTTCATAGTTGTTCCTAAAGGACTAGAACAGGTTATTCCTGATACTACTGCTATTAGTGGTGTCGATCCTAGAGGTGAGCAGACGCTATATAGAGGTTATACGATCGAGGATTTGGGTAAGAATGCTGACTTCTATGAGGCAACCTACTTGATATCTCGCGGTGTTCTCCCATGTGATGAGGAGTATAGGGAGCTTAAGAGGAAGGTTAACTATTGGAGGGCTCGCGTACCTGAGAAGGTTTTTGATGCTCTAAAGCTTCTACCTAAGACTCATCCTATGTACTATGGCGCTTATGGAGCACTACTACTAGGCCAGATATATGCTCCAGAATGGAGTATTGATAAAGAGTCTCTCTACGACCACCAGCTTAGGCTTATAGGCCAGCTCCCAGTTATATTTGCTGCAGCTTATAACCTAGCCTATCATGGCACCTTTATTAGACCTGATGAGAGTGCTGACCACGCGTGGGATCTACTAAGAATGATTACTATGAGAGAGCCTAATAAGCTTGAGGCTAGGGCTTTCGAGTCCTCCCTAGTACTATACATGGATCATGGCTTTAATGCTTCAGCATTTACGGTAAGAGTAGTGGGGAGTACTTTAAGTGATATGTATAGTGCTATAGCAGCTGGTATAGCTGCTCTAAAAGGACCACTCCATGGGGGAGCTAACGAGGAAGCTATGAAAATGTTCCTTGATGCTCAGAAGAAGGCTCTAGAGAAGGGAGTTCCACTAGAGGATTACATAATCGATTATATAAAAGAGAGGCTTGCTAAGAAAGAGAGGATAATGGGGTTTGGTCATAGAGTATATAAGGTTAGAGATCCTAGAACAGAGGTAGCTGGAGAATTCATAAAGCAACTTAAAGATGGTGAAATGTGGATTAAAGTTTTAAAGAATGCTGAGAAGGTTATGTGGGAGTCAAAGAAGCTACCATCGAATATAGACCTATACACAGCAGTACTATACTACCAGCTAGGAATACCAATACCAATGTATACACCAATATTTGCTATGGGTAGAGTTGTCGGGTGGTCGTCTCACTATATAGAGCAGGTCTTAGATAATAGGCTAATTAGACCTACAGAGAAATACGTAGGGCCTGTGGGATTAAAGTATCAGCCAATGGAGGTTAGATGTAGAAAGTAGAGGGAGCCTCATCACATCTTTTTCCCCTCATTCCCTTCTATTTTCCTATTCCTAGTACTCGGGTATAATTATATAGGCTTATAGCTGTAGCTATAATATCTAGAATAGCTCCAGGATTCCATCCTCTAGGCCTCCATAGGTTGTCTAGCCATTCTATAGCTCTATATACTCCATCTTTATCAATGAGCTCTAAGGCTATCCTAGCCTCTACTATGGCCTTCTTATATGCGCTATATCCAAACTTTGATGCTATAAGTGTATCTCCATGTCTTGCTAGTAGTATTAGCGTTACTCTAAGAGCATTCACCTCTAATGGATCTCCGTAGTCCCATAGCATATTTAATGCCTCTAATGTAATAGGGTAGCCTTCAATGAGCTCTCTATGAACGATATCCCATGAGGATGCTTTAAGAGCTTCTATGAGAGATCTAGGATAATACCCGGAGCCTATAGATGGGACTATGCCATAGTATACTCCTAGGTGTGACGGCTTAAAATACTCTAAAAGCCTATAATACTCCCTAGCTCCATCCTCTCCAGTAGACTCAACAACTCTACGAGCCTCACTAACTAGATCATAGATTGAGCTAGCCACACCAAGGCCAAGAGAGACGCTTAACGGTAAGTGGAGCATTAGAGAACCTAAAGCAATATTACTCTTCAACCCAAACCTCTCAACTAAAACTCTATAGGTAGCTAACCCTAAACTAATAGACCTACCCCTACAAGCCTCAGCAAGAGAAGACTCTACTAGAGTAGCATTAACTATAAAATCATAAACACTCTTATCACTATGACGATAGAACAATGTAACACCACCAGGCTTAGGATACAACACCGGCTCATAGTACAATCCAAGAGACAATAAAGAAACCATACTACAAGAATCCTTAAACACCAAGTACGAGCCTCCTAATTAACCCTAGAATTAATTTAAAGCTTAAAAAGAAGCTTATAAACTACTAGTGATTATATTAGATAATTACAGGAGGAGTATAAACATATCCCTTGAAGCAAACTTGGTGATGTCCATTGATATAGCCCCTAACGACTCCACGATTGGTGAGCGAGTGGTGGGGGAGTAGTGTTGATATAAACAACACGGGAAACCACTATTCTACAATAAGTGTCTTTAAGAAATTAATTATAATATCTTTAGCTTTCTCGAGATTCTCGGGACTTACCTTATCAGCAGTATCACTATACCAATGGTAGTTACCTATCATACCATCAACAAAAGCCATTAGACTCGTTGCTCTCAACTTCATTCTCATTAGGGGGGTTGCATCTGTAGGTAGGAGCTTATATGTTACTGTTTGAATGTCTCTCATTCTAGAGAACTCTCTAATAGCTTCTCTGAAATCTTCAGGGGAACACCATGTTAAGATAACTCCCTCACACTCTGTCAAAGCCAGGTTTCCAATACCCGGATTATCTATGTTAATAATCACGGATTTCCTTAACGTGTTAATGTTTCTCTTATAAAAGTAGTAGGATCCCAGAAGTCCTACCTCCTCAGCACCAGTGAACGCTATAATTATCTTAGCTTTATTCTCAAACTCCTCGAAATTCGCTGCTAGAAACTTAGCAACCCCAAGAAGAACGGAGACACCAGAAGCGTTATCATTAGCTCCAGGGACGTAGTTGTGAAATAACTCTCTATGAATTAATACTATAGATGATATTATGAGGGGAGCTGAGGCCACAACTGAAGCCGTAAGTATTAAATGGTTATTTAGAAGGGATCCAATTAGCGTTAGGAAGGTTACAATTACTGATGATGTGAAGTTAAGTCTTATAGTTAGCCTTAAATTATGAGCTCTTACTGGGTTAAATGAAAATGCTGCCTTAGTACTATCATAGTGAGCCATCAACACTATAGTTTTGGGTCCCTTACCTATCTCAGCTATTATGTTAGCAGAGCTCCTTCTCCATAAAGCTCCGTAGAGCCTTGTCACGAGAAGTATGTATAGCTCCTCTTCTAGAAAGAGGAGAGATATTCCAACTAATGCTAGAAGAACTCCTAAAATAGTGTAACCTGTAAGGGCTACTAGTGGAGAGGCTACTATGATGACATATATTGTTATGTAAGTGTAGGAGAATGTTGGCGGTGTAGGGAAGGCCTGTATTGAAGGTTTATAGCCATAACTCTCTAGCTTCTCCAAAATATAGTCTCTAGCTTCCCTCTCCTCCCTAGTCCCTGCTCCCCTATGTTTCTTTGAGAGTCTCTTGACATGATTATATAATTCTAAGTCAGTGCACCTTTAATATTTTGATTCCGCTTTTCTCAATTTCTGCTAAGAATTCTTCAGTATTCTTTATTACTGCTTCAGGAGGCCTTATTCCAGGCTCTTCTATTTTACCCTTTGCTATCCATAGAGCTCCTAAGGCTGCTGGAACTCCTGTGAGCCTCCTCATCCTATCTATAGTTATATAAGATACCTTATCTTTATCTCTGAAGATATCAACTCTTAGTGAGCTAGCCTTTAAACCTCCTATTCTGAAAATATCCTCTACCTTATGAATTAGCCTAACTAGTCTTTCAGCTTTAGCATCACTATTGATATTTAAGACTCTTAGTAGGAATTTAGCGAAACTATTTTGCCACTGAGGAATTAGTCCTCCTCTAACTGTAACTCTATCCTTAATCCTTACGTATCTAGGTAATGTTATAGGTTCTGGGTGGCCTGTATAGTATAAGTTTAGCTTCCCTATAGGATCTGGGAATTCAACTTCAACTATCCCGCTACCAGCATTAACTAGAGTCCAAGTCCCCCCAAGATACATTGGTACTTTACCTATTAGAGCATGGAAAAGGTGCATGACGACTGCTAAACCTTTAGAGTCTGAAGCTGAACCAACCCAGTAAATATCTATTGCCTCAACTTCTTTAAACATCTTAGAGCCATGCAAAGCTAGTATATTTGATAGTCCAGGCGTCCACCCTAAACATGTTATCCCGATAACCCCAGTACTCTCAGCTTCTATACTTAAACCTAGGATACTTTCAATAGCATCATAATCATCGCAGACATCAACAAAATTTAGCCCTAAACGTACTAGGTTCTTGGCTATTGGGAAGCCTAATTTATAGAATGGGCCTATAGTGTTAACAACAACATCTATACCCTTAGACGCTCCCCTAAGAGACTCCACGTCTATAGCGTTAACCTTAACAACCTCACAGTTACATCCTACTCTCTTCATGCTCTCACATAGATTTTTAGCAGCTTCATATCTAATATCGCCTACCACTATAGTATCAATATTCATAGAACATAAAGACTCTAAAACACCAGACCCTATATCACCAGCCCCCCCTAGAACCATTATCTTCAAAGGTTAACCCCCACTAACCTCGTATGTTCCTAGATACTTTT
>JAUQQR010000008.1 GCA_030549835.1 Thermoproteota archaeon | reverse complement strand
GGATGTTAAGCTAAACGTGTATATATTTGTCGTGTATATATATCTTTATCGTTACATTATAAATGGATGTGAAGTGTTGACTGTGAATAGTGATATAGTAGATCTCCCGGCCTGTGGTATCGTATTTGAGGAGTTAAAGGTTAATGGAGTTAGAGTTATTATTAGAGGAGCTTGTATATCTGATAGGGATAAATTAGTTGGATTTTTAGAATCTTTAGACTTAGATACTATTTATAGTAGATTCCATCATGTAATTAAGTATTTTAAATCATATGTTGATAACTTAATTGAAGGTAGAGCTGTAGTAATTGTAGCTGAGGTTAATAATAGAGTAGTTGGTATGGCTGAAGCAGTGTCTTATAAAATTGACTCTGTAGAAGTTGGAGTAGTAGTAGCTAGAGAGTATAGGAGGAGAGGGCTGGGGATGGCTCTATCTAGGAGTTTAGCTAGGGTATGTAGAGAGCTTGGAGTTAAGAGACTTATAGCTTACACTAGGAGGAGTAATATACCGGCTATTATGATAGCTCAAAAATTTAATGCTAGTATAAGACCATCTGAGGAGCCTGATATGATTGTTATTGAGGCTTATATCAGCTAAACCCCCGTGGGATTATTCTTAAGTAGTATTAACTCAGTTATTTATAAGTATATAACTGTTTTAGGGTTATATGCTAGTTTGGTGTATTAATTTGAGTTTATCTATGAAGTTAAGGGATAGCTTATATGATTTATGGGTTATGGATTTGAATCATCCTTTTGTTGTTGAGCTTTATAGTGGTAGTTTGCCCTTAGAGAAGTTTAAATACTATATACTACAAGATTATAACTACTTAGTCTCTATGGTTAAAGTTTTAAGTCTACTTGCAGCTAAAGCTCCTACTCTTGAGCTAGCTAGGTTAGCCTTAGAGTTAGCCTATGGTACTGTTACTGGTGAGATGGAGAATTATAGGAGGCTACTTAATATGCTTAACTTAACTATAGATGATGCTATTAAGACTAAGCCGAATATGACTAATGTATCCTATATGAGCTTCTTGATAGCTACAGCTTCACTTGAGAACTTCTATTCTGGACTAGCTAGTATTCTACCATGTATGTGGACTTATATGGATATTGCTGAGTTGCATAAGGATAAGCTTAAGGATAATAAAGTTGAAGTCTATAGGGTATGGGCTTTAACATATTTAAGTGACGACTATAGAAAGCTTGTATATATACTGAGAGATGCTATCGATAAATCTAATCTAAGCTTAGAACAGCTTCATCCATTCTTTGAGAGAGCTCTAAGATATGAGATTATGTTCTGGGACTCATCGTATAGGATGGATTAGTTTAACTACTCGTAGCCTTTCTCTCTCATTCTCCTCTTAGCTTCTTCATATTCTCTCCACCCTAGTATTAGGGCTATTCCTACTCCTGCTATTAATGATCCTACTATTAGTGCTATTAATGCAGCTGTTACTTTTAATACTAGTATTGATATCTCTTCTCTAGTATACAGTATTAGGTATGCATATGCTACCCCGCTAGTTATGCCTGTAAGTGCTAGTATAGATCCTAGTACTCTAGCTGAGACCATCCGAGTATACCACCCTACTGTGTCTATTTGAGTATATTTAAGCTTGTACTCATACTATATAGCTTGGTGTCTAGGTTGAGTGTTGAGGCTAGACAATATAGGCTTATCCTGAGGTCTACTATAAGAGGTGCTTCTCTACAGCTTAGGGTATCCTCACCTGAAGCTAGGGAGGTTACATTAGTTAAGATTGGGGGTCGTGGTGTAGAAGAATTATTCAATAATATAGTTGACGTTTTGATGAAGCACGGACTCATTGAAGCTGAGAGTAAGACTAAACTAGTGAAGGCCTATAAGCTCAAGGCTGAGATAGGCCCAGTAGTAGGCGGATTCATAGTATTAGTTAGGAGAGCTAGAGATATTAAGGTTTGGACACCATTATTTGAAGCATTTATAACTGAGCAGTATAAGGGATCTAAAGTAGTCTTAAGCCATGCCCTAAGCTTAAGTGAGCAACTAAGTAAGATAAGCCCACCATCTAAGAGGGTTAGAATGCAACTTAACCCTAAAATACTAGATGGCATAAGTGCTGGAATAAAAGTATTAACTAAGAAACTGTGGAAGCCGTTTCCTTCTTAATTCTTAGAAAAAATGTTTATAAGCTTTGGTTTTGTTATTTTTACTAGCTTTAGTGGTGTCTGAGAAGTTATCGAGATCTAGGGAAAATTGTAGGAGGCTCGGTATTAGTTACTCTACTCTTCATAGGTGGGTTAGAGCAGGTTACATTAAGGCTGATAGGATTGTTGGTGGCAAGTATTAGGGTTTCTGAGATTGAGATTAGAAGGATTGCTGAGTCTCATGCTAGTGAAGTTGGGGCTACTGTGTATGCTAGAGTATCCTCTAGCAGCCAGAGAGATAATCTTGAGAGGCATGTCAATTACCTACTAGATTATTATGCATCTAAAGGGTATAGAGTAGTAGGTTTTAACTGGCATAGCATCCAGGTTGAGGATGGATAGGGAAGGATTGAGGAAACTATATCGATCTAGTTACCTCTAAACATGTGAAGGTTGTAGTTGTAACCTACAGGGATGGATTAGCTAGATTTGGCTTCAAGCATTTAGAATACTTCTTCAACCAGCATAGTGCGAGAATAGAGGCTGTATTCGGCGAGGAGCCCAGAAATACCGCCAAGAGCTTATAGAAGACTTAATTGATATTATCACTTCATTCGCTAGCAAACTATACAGTATCAGGAAGAAGAAGCTATTAGAAGGCTTTAGAAAACTAGTAGTAGAGATGTAGGGGAGTGGAGAAGAAGATAGTAACTAGGACTATTGTAGTTGAGTCTGAGAAGTTACCTCATAAAGTATTTAGTGTATTTATAGAGCTTGAGGGGATGTATAGGAATGTTGTTATTCAACTATTGCTCTATGCTGTTAGAAGTAGTATAACCTCATTTATTAGACTTAAAGCAGTAAAGTATAGAGATTTGAGGAGCATATATTCACATCTACCATCATACTACGTATATACAGCATGTCAGGATGCATCTATTAGAGCTAAGAGCTTTCTAAAGCTTAGAAAGACATGTTTAACAAATAGAGAATATCCAGAGGTTAAGAACATATCAATACGGCTTGATGACCACCTATGGGAGCTTGAAGGCTATGCTAGTGTTAGAATAGCTACTCCTAAAGGCTAATTAAATGTTGACATCAATACGCATAAGCAATTCTGTAGATACATTAACTCTGGATGGAGACTGAGATCTCAGTGTAAAGTTAAGTTGAGTAGAGGAGAAAGGAGGCTCACCTTCTACTTTGTATTCGAGAGGGAGGTAGAGCTATACCAGCCGAGGTGCATGTTGCGGTAGATGTTAATGAGAATAGTGCCGCTATCCTAATTTATGGTAGAGTTTAACTCTTCGAAACTAATATGAGGGAGATTACATTAGGATACTACTAGAGGAGGGAGCACGTCAAGAAGAAGTACGATGAGCTCTATAGAGTTGGATGTAGGATTAAGAATAAGATTATGAGAAAGCTTAGGGAGATATATGAAGAGTGATATTAGGTGGAAGATTGCTAATATCATCGTAAGAGAATCTGTTAAACGTGGATATGCTATCGTTATGGAGAATCTTGGAAAAAGACTTGCTAAAACATAGTAAGAAGAATTATGGATAAGCAGCTTAGGCACAGGATATGCCAAGCATCTCTTAGAGAAGTTCAGAGAGCTATAGATGAGAAGTCAAGAGACTACGGTGCTCCAGCACTATATAAAGATCCGAAGAACACCTCAAAATATGTCAAATGCATAGGGCAGAAATTAAATATAGCAATAACTCAAGAATAGGAACATGTAGTACTGGTGGTTAAGCTACAACCTACACCTCAAAGTTCTGGGTGGTGATAGGAGCATTGCTCTAAGCTTTCCGGAGCTAAGGCTAGATGGGAGCCCCATGATGTTGGGCTCGACAGCAACCCATGAATCTACGTGTATACCTAAATCCACGTAGGCGAGGTGGAAGTCCCTAGATGTGAAATCTAGGGACAAACGACTAAGGAAGCTTTAAGCTGAATATAGATTTTAAGCCTCTAATCTATGCATTTTAATGCTGTATAGAGGCTATCTTCATCTTTAAGTCTGGTCCCAACATGTCTCATTGGGTGTGGTTCGACTTTATCCTCATCTAGTATTATAGAGTATATTGGTTTAGCTTGAGTTCTACCTCTCTCAATCTCAACATCAACACCTATATGCCTCTCACCATATAATGTTGGCCTATAGACTATTAGTGCATCAGCTTGACTTACGTATGCTAAATCTCTACTATCTATCTGATTCTCTATCATTGTCTTAAGTATTTCCATATAACCTTTACTCTTAATAGTCTTATCTAGAGGGTATAGGGTTTCATCAAATATGCTAGACTCTAAGTCTACCGGGTAATTGTATTCATGTAGAGTCTCCTCAGTGTGAGGCCATCTAGAGCTCTTATCTATAACCTTCTTTAAATACCCACTCTTATCTACAATAAGTTCATCAATAGTTGTAGGACTAAGTATTATAACATTCTTGCATTTATTCTCAAGTCTACTCTTAAAACTCTCAATACTACTACTATCTTTGAAACTCCATAAGCTTATACTCAGCTCTTCAGCTCTAGCTCTTACTTTTGTTATAGGGTGTGAGATATAGACTACTTTAAATAAACCTGCACCCTTATAACTCTCACCTAGCGTATATGCTAATAGTCTCATATGACCCTCAACACTATGCTTCATACCGTAGACTATAACTTTAACATTACCCATAGACTCTAGTAGAGCAGCCATACTATAATCTGAAGCCCTCCAATACATGTAGCTTAGGGGATCCAACGGCTGATCAGCGAAGGCTCCAGGAGTCTTACCTCTACGAACTCTCTCAGCAATTCTGCTAAGAGCGTGGTAGTAGTCCTCAATATAAAGTATAATGTAGGCTTCATCAGCTATAGATACTAAGTCTGGGATAATAGGATTAGGTATAATATGACCTCTCCTATAATATGTTAAATGTGTAGCAATAATAGACTTTAAACCCTCAATAGACTCTATAAGCTTAGAGTAGGCAATCTTAAACTTACCAAGAGCAGCCTTACGAGATTCTAGTAAGAGATCTATAACCTCATAGACTGGAGAGTGGAAAACATCGGAGATATAATCCTCAAACTTATAAGCAGGAATACTAAACCACTTACTAGAAGCTTCAAGAACACTCCTAACCTCAACACCAGTAACTCCAGAGAGTATAACAAGCCTCCTAAGCCTACCAGCCAAAACCCCAATACCCAAGACTATAATATAGTATTAAAAGTAAATAAATGACGGTATCGCGATCTAAAGTATGTTATTATAAGAGGCCTCAGCCCCAGCTTAGAGGCCCTGCAGGGCCTCGCGGACCCCACTGGACCTCTAACGCGGCCGGCTTAACTTCCGGGTTCGGAATGAGTCCGGGTGTTTCCCGGCCGCTATGGCCGGGCTGAGGCCAATTCTAATATATCCTCTATAAAGGTTATAAGCTTATTTATTCATCATAGTATTTCCTAAGTCTTATCTGTGTGTTACTTCCTGTTATTCCTCTAACCCTCTATCTTATTCTATTTAGATTCGGGTGTCTATGGTTAGTGTTTGTGGGGTGTGTATGGTATGGTTTTAGATGTTGTTAGGAGGGTTTTTGGTTTAGGTACTAAAGCTAAGAGTTTAAATGAGGGCGTTGATTTCGATGAGGTTATGGCTAAGTTACAAATTGCTAAGATGGAGGTTGATAGGGTTAAGAATCAGCTTATTGATGAGATTAATAGGTTTTATGATAAGATGATTGAGGCGGCTAAGAATAAGGATAATGATACTCTTGAGCTTACTGCTACAGAGATTGTTCTTAAGAAGAAGGTTTTAACATCTATTCTAACATATAGTAAGCTATTAACACTTGCTATACAGAGGCTTAATGATGCTAGGAATATTGATACCCTAGTTAAGGTTTTAGCTCCTCTAGAGTATGTTATGAGGGCTACAGACGACTATATAGCTACTATTAGCCCAGAGACTGCATTAAAGCTATCAAGCTTACTAGAGGCTACTGAGAGAGTTATAAGAGGTGTTGAGATGACAGCATCATATATGCCTTCAGCTAGGATTATAGAGTTAGATCCTGAAGCTAGACAGGAGATTGCTAGAGTTGTAGCTGAGGCTAATAGGGAGAGTGAAATGATAGTTAAGACGCCTAGTAGACTAGAAGATAGCCTAGAGGAGAAGCTTCTAGAATATATTAGGTCTAGAGGTGGGAGTATTAGTATAAGTATTGCTGCTAGAGAATTAAATGTTAAGCCTGAAGATATATGGCGGACTCTAGAAAAACTAGAGGATAAAGGTTTAGTTAAGATTTATAGAAAACAAGCTGAGGCTTCTACAGCTTAAACCCTATACACATAAAATTTTTATTTCTGGAGAGGATCCTAGTATGAGTAACCCTATAGCTTACCTTGAGGGATCAGCTAGGAAGTATGCATTAGCAGCTGTTAAGTCTGAGAGTGAGGGTGACTATGAGAATGCATTAATAAACCTTAGGAAAGCTATAGAGCTACTAGAAGACCTAGTTAAAAACTACCCAGACCATCCACTAGCTAGTATCTATAGGAGGCTTATAGGACAGTATAAGAGGAAGCTTAGAGATTTAGAAGAGAAGCTTAGACTAGAGCCTGCTAGTAGTGGTGATGATGAGGTTATTGTTGTCGAAACCAAGAGTAGCGGGGAGGAGAAGCTACCACCTTATGTTATGAGAGAGAAGCCTAATATTACATTTAATGATATAGCTGGATTAGAGCATGCTAAAGAGGCTATAAGAGAAGTTATAGTATACCCTGTTAAGAGACCAGACTTATTCCCACTAGGATGGCATAGAGGAATACTATTATATGGTCCCCCAGGGACAGGTAAGACTATGCTTGGAATAGCTGCAGCTAATGAAGCTAATGCCGAGTTCTTATACGTAGACGCAGCTAGTATTATGAGTAAATGGCTTGGAGAAGGAGAGAAGAATGTTAAGAGACTATTTAGCTATGCAAGAGATAGAGCATTAAAGACACCAGTAGTAATATTTATAGATGAAGTTGATGCATTACTAGGCTACCATAACGCAGAGGTTGGCGGGGAAGTTAGAGTTAGGAACCAGTTCCTTAAAGAAATGGATGGTATGTTAGATAAGATGCTAAGAGTACATTTATATATAGTAGCTGCTTCTAATAAGCCTTGGAGATTAGATGAAGCATTCCTTAGGAGATTCCAGAAGAGAGTCTACGTACCACTACCTGATAAAAGAGCTAGAAAACAACTACTAGAAATGCTAACAAGTAAGCTCAAGCTAGGAGATGACGTAGACTTAGATAGATTAGCCGAGCTACTAGACGGGTACTCTGGTAGCGATATCAGAGATATAGTACAAGACGCGTACATGATAACAGTTAGAGAAGTATTTGAGAGAGGAGGAGTAGGAGAGCCTAGACTAATAACAATGAGAGATTTCATAACTGTACTAGAGAAGAGGAAGCCTAGTGTAGATCAAGCATTAATATCTAAGTATGAGGAGTGGACTTCAAAATATGGAGCAGTCTAGGATTAAATCCTAGGCTTATATGCTAAGACTCCCTGAGATCTGGGGTCGTACCTCTTAACTATGAATCCTACATCTCTAAGTTTTGAAGCGGTTTTTGATGGGAAGTTTAGTCCTCTAACTCTCCCAGGCTCTCCAGTATAGTGGTATAGTCTACCTCCGGGTTTTAAGACTCTATAGAGCTCACTATAGAATCTAGTACTATATAGTTCTCCAGTCTCCTTAGTGAATCTTGGAGGGTCATGTATTATATAGTTGAAACTATTATCTCTAAATTCTCTAATAACATCTACAGCGTCTCCTAATATAATCTTAATTTCACTACTCCTAAGCTTATCACTCCAAGGATTCATAGATGCTAGTGTTAGAATATTCTCATCAACCTCTATAGTATATACTTCTCTAGCACCACTAACTAGGGAATTTATAGCTGTATAGCCTAACCCAGTACATATATCTAAGACTCTACCACCACTAACGCCTAGAGCTCTAACCTTAAGCTTAGCATCAATCCATGGGCTTATATCTTTAACTCTATGCATATGAATACCGTTAATCTCAACTGTTGGAGCCCCACTATTAATACTAACAAGCTTATAAAACCTACTACCCCTAATCTCAGCAACTATAAACCTATAATCATCATATACTATAACATCTCTAGGAGTAACTGATTCAATGAGACTCTTAAGATCACTAAGACTAAATACATAGCTATAGAGGCTACTAGAAACCCTACAAGACCCATTAGAAAACTCAATAAAAACACTAGATAAGCCTAAATCTAAGCTAGTAATGCCAGAAGAACCACTAGAACATAAACTAATAATAGACTCTAACTCAGAATAAGAAATAGTAAAACCAACCCTAACGCCTAACTCATAAAACTCAACCATATAATAGTATACCCAAGAATATTCTATATAGTAGAATAAATATTTAAATACCTTAGATTACAAGCCATAAAGTTGAAGAAGAAAAATAGGTGAAGACTATGGTAGCAAGAAAGAGAGTAGAGGAAGAGGAAGAAGAATGGGAGGAAGAAGAACTAGAGGAAGAAGAGGAAGAGGAAGAATTCGATGAAGAAGAACTATGGGAAGAGGAAGAAGAGGAGTTCTGGGAAGAGGAAGAAGAGCTAGAAGAAGAGGAAGAAGAGTAACATCGATAATTCATATAATTAATTGGGATCTTTTCTAATTATTCTTGATTCTAGTAGTTCTCCTCTTAAATCAAAGAATGTATTATTTACTATTTTAACTTTAATTCGAGCTCCTAGTATTCCATTACCTTGTATTATTACTGGTATATAGTTTTCTAGTCTTGCTACTAGGCTTCCATCTCTATAGCCTCTTTCTGTTACTACTGCTTCTACTATTCTCCCTCTATACTCACTCATAATATTATATCCTATTTCTTCTATTATTTTTGCTAGTTTAGTGCTCCTCTCTTTTTTAATATTATCGGGTATTTGGGGCATGGCTGCTGATTTAGTGTGGGGCCTTATACTATACTGTGCTAGGTGTATTTTCTCGAATTTTAACTCTTCTACTAACTTAATTGTGTTATTAAATGCTTCTTCATCTTCTCCTGGATGACCTACTATTATATCTGTTGCTATTAGTGCTTCTGGGTACTTTGATTTTATTTTTGAGTGTAGTTGCTTGAATTCTTCTACTGTATATTTTCTATTCATTAGTTTTAGTACTCTATTATCTCCACTCTGTACTGGTATGTGGAAGTATTTGTATACTCTCTTATCTCTATATACTTCTAGTAGGTCATCTATTATCTCTAGTGCTTGGTCTGGTGTCATCATCCCTACTCTTATCATATATTCTCCTTTAACTTTATCTAGTATAATGTTAAGTAGGTCTGCTAGTGTAGGCTTACCTGGTATGTCTACACCGTAGACTGCTGTATCTAACCCTGTTAGTCTAATCTCTACTACACCAGCATTTAATAGCTTGCTTATAGTCTCAACTATTAGTCTTGGGGGGTAGCTTTTAACTTGCCTCCTAGCTATCTTAGTTATACAGAAGCTACAGTCTCCTAGGCAACCCTCCTGTATCATTATTGTAGCTGTAGCATCTATAGGCTTAGGTACTGGTAGTGTACTAGTATCTCTAGAACCCTCAAGTAGTACTATCTTAGATCCATGGTCTAGAGCTCTAATAGCTTCAGTAATCTTATCAATATTCTGAGGTGATAATAGACTAGCTCTAGGTGCTAGCCTAGCTACTAGCCCTGGCCTAGCTTTAACTAGGCATCCAGTTATAATAAGCTTCTTATCAGGATACTGTCTAGTAATCCATTGTAGTCTTTCAGCTATCCTCTGCTCTGTATCTAGTCTAACAGCACAAGTATTGATTACCACATACTCTGCATTATCAATACTATTAACTCTAGCGAAACCCTCTTCTTCAAGCCTAGACTCAGCTATAGAGCTATCAAATTCTGCGAGAGCACAGCCGTAAGTCTCAATATAGTACCTCCCCAAGTAGCACCCTAGAGTATACTATTGTAGTAGAGCCCTTTAAATATGAGACTTTAATAGTTTAAAGCCTCTAATAAGCCTATGTAGATTAGTGGTCTCACTTGTCGGGGTTTAAGGGTAGAGATGTAATATCAATACTAGATTTTACTAGGAGTGAGTTAGAGGAGCTTTTCGAATACACAGATATAATAGCTACTAGGGGGGTCCAGAGTAAGCCGTTAGAAGGTAAGATTATGGCTCTAGCATTCTTCGAACCATCAACAAGGACTAGAATGAGTTTTGAGTCTGCAATGAAGAGACTAGGAGGAGATACTATAGGGTTTACTAGTGAAGAAGCTACTAGTATAGCTAAGGGGGAGAGCTTCATAGATACTATTAGAATGCTAGACTCATACTCAGACATAATAGTGGTAAGACATAAGTATGATGGAGCAGCAAAACTAGCAGCAGAAATAGCAGAAAACCCAGTAATAAATGCTGGAGATGGGAAACAGCACCACCCAACACAAGCAATGCTAGACCTATACACAATTAGAACAGTAGAAGGAGCAATAGATGGGCTAACAATAGGAGTACTAGGAGACTTAAAATACGGGAGAGCAGCATCAAGCTTCATACTAGCACTAACACACTACAAACCAAAAAAAGTATACCTAATATCACCACCACAACTAAAACCAAGAAGAGAAGTAATAGACATAATAAGAGAAAAAGGACTACCATACAAAGAAGAAGAGAAAATAGAAGAAGTAATAAGCGAAATAGACATACTATACGTAACAAGAATACAAAAAGAAAGATTCCCAGACCCAGAAGAATATGAGAAAGTAAAAGGAAGCTATAAAGTAACACTAGACCTCATCCAGAGAAAAGCAAAGAAAACAATAAAAATACTACACCCACTACCAAAAACAGAAGAAATAGACCCAAGAATAGATGAAACACAACACGCAACATACTACAAACAAGCAAAACTAGGAACACCACTAAGACAAGCACTTATACTGAAAATACTACAATAAAAACAAAATTAACAAAACAAAGTAAAAAATGAATAAACTTTATTTAAGCACAAACTATAAAACAAAATAGAAATAAAACCAAAAACAAAAACACTGAGAAACATAAAGGAAAACTAACACAATAAAAACCAATATATATTCAAGTCAGCAAACACAAAGAGGGATAGAGAAATGAGAAAAGCCCTCATAACAATACTCCCCACCCTATTAAGGCTGGCACCAATACTACTAGTACTACTACTAGTAGCTCTAGGCTATGCTCAAGCAGACGGACCTAAAGGCCCACCAGACTTTGATCCACTCTGAATTATATCACGTAAATTAATTTTTTTCTTATCATTAGTTATTTTCTCTATATAACTAAACTCCTCATATTCTCTAAGTATTTTTCTAACATACTCTTCACCCATACTATTCCTAAGCTCTTCAATATACTTCTTCTCATCCCATTCCATAACGAAGGGATCATTCTCTGCTCTATACCTCGGCTTTTGTGTTCTAATCTTCATTATGGTAAGTATTGATGCGTTCCAGAAGTCCCATCTCCTCTTAACATGGTTATAGTTTCTAAATGGTAGATACTGTCTTAACACTGTACCACTTAAAGTTTGCGTATATACATCTATAGAATCTACCTGGCACATATTACGTATTTCTGGTATTATCCTAGTTAAATAATTTGATGGCATAACCAGCATAATTAGTGCTGATCCATCCTCTAATAACAGTAAGTTTGTTGCATATGGGTATGTTGATAAGATGTTTAATATATTCATTGAGCATTCTCTACTAGCCTTTACTCTAATATATGCTAAAATATTGTCTTCTGATTTTGATAAGAACATTATTCTTGATCCTCTCATTGCAGGATCTACATGTGACATGTGTAGTACTGCCTTTTTCCTTGACCTACCTATACTCTCTGATGATAGTATTCCCCATGTTCTAATATGCATGTATAGAGAGTTTATTTCACCGTATAGTAGTATGTTTAAGTCTATTACGTCTTGTATTACATTTCTTACTTCTCCCTGGTATAGGCTGATATATCTGTCTGGTATTACTGGGTGATACTCGTTTAGCTTTAATGCTGTTATTGGATCTAATTCATTATTATCTACGAAGTAGTGTTCTATGCTAGGCTTAGCTAATACGAAGTCTTCAAATATTAGTAGTTCTGTGGGTTTTCCGAGTTTATATTTTAGTAGTAGTTTTAATTCTTTCAGGTTATCAGGTGGTATCCTGTATATTATTATTGTTCCTCTATGAGTGTGATTTATTGATGAGATCCAGTCTATTGCTGGTGCAGTATTAATCCACTTACCCTCATAAATTGCAACTACTCCAATTAATCCAATCATCTTATATATGAAGTCTAGTCTGGTTCTAATGCTGGCTTCTTCACTTAGTAGTGAGAATAACCTTGATATTGATGGTTGCGGTACTCCAAGTTCTTTTTCCATAGTGGCCTGCATATATGGTGGGTTATGGTATTGTACATAGTCTAGTACTTGTGCATATCTCCTCTGGGGTTTAAGATTACCACTTGCTAATACTTTAATGAATTCAGGACTTATACCTATAAATTTCAAGTCCCCCTATCACCTCATTAATGCTTAACTTTTAGCATCTCTATTCAAGCCCCTCCTATCGGTTAGAGTTGAGTAGGTAGAAGTTTAAATTAATGGTATTATTGGTTAACTTGAATAAATTTCTTAAAAGGGGTTTATTCGTAAAAACGTAATTGAAATATAATACCATTATTAATAACCGTAATACTCAATATTATTAAGGAATTAAATGTATATGGGAGTAGTTTTTATTAGTATCAAATAAGAGGTTCTCATAGCTTGGTATTACTCTTTACTATACTACATGTATGGGGTTCAGCTCTGATATCATTGCCTCACCTTTATCCCCCTTCATTGGCCCGCATAATCCTCTGAGGGCGTTCAGGGTGACCCCGGGCGCTCCACATCTTAGTATAATAGTTTATTCCTGTAAGTAGTAATCATTGCAGATATAAACAGCTATAGAAACTTGAAATAGCTATGCTAGATTATGTAGGGAAAGTTTGCTAGAGTGGGTTTGGTAGCTGAATTGTTGGGATGTGGTTTGTTTTAGTCTCTTTGTGCTAGGCCTATTATTTCATTTATATTTTTAAAGCCTTCTATCCATAGGTATTTCTCTATTCCCCTGATTATCTCTGTTATTACTTGTTCTCCTCTGTATAGTATTGCTGATCCTACTTGGACTGTTTTTGCTCCTGCTAGTATTAGTTCTATTGCTGTTTCCCAGTCTTTTACTCCTCCAGCTCCTATTATTTCTGCTCTTGTCTCCTTATATGTCTCATATATTACTCTTACTGCTACTGGGTGTATTGCTTCTCCTGCTAGTCCCCCAAATTTATGTCCTAGGACTGGCTTCTTAGTGTATATGTCTATCTTCATTGCTCTAATTGTGTTTATTAGTGTTAGTGCTTTAGCTCCACCTTCTAGCGCTTTTAATGCAGACTCTACTACTTTATCTGTTAATCCTAGTTTGGCTATGACTGGGATTTTAACTATTGATGATACATTTCTAGTTACTTCTCTAACAAAAACTGGGTCTTGTCCTAGTTCTAATCCTCCACCTTTAAAGTGTGGGCAGCTTAGGTTTAATTCTATGGCGTCTGCACCTCCATCTTCTAGTTTACTTGAGACTTCTATGAATTCTTCTAAGCTTGATCCTGCTACGCTAGCTATTACTGGTGTATCTCCTACAGCTTCTTTGAATGACTTAATCATAGTTGATACAGTATCTGCCCCTGGGTTGGCTATACCTACTGCTACAATAAATCCCCCGGGTACGCTGACTATTCTAGGCTGTGGGTAGCCTACTCTAGCTTCTCTAGTTGTAGATTTTAATACTACTGCCCCGGCTCCTGCATCTACAAGCTTCTTAGCAGCTATAGGACTCCACTCTAGCACACCACTAGCATTCATTACTGGGCTCTTAAGCCTTAAGCTAGAGACTTTAACCTCTATACTCAAATATATTCACCCCAAAACCTCTACCTACTTTAGGCTCACTATCATAGTATACTAATCTACCTCTTATAATATTTGCTAGGCATTTAAGCCTCTTAGTATTAATGTAGGGTGTTATCTTACTCTTAGAGTATATGTTACCAGGAGAATCAATAGTATCTAATGTAAATATACTTAGGTTAGCATAGCACCCTACATCTATACATCCATAGCCCTTAACGCCTAGTATCTTAGCTGGGTTAATTGATGTAAGCTTAGAGAATAAGTCTAGTAAGCCTAGCCTATAGAATACCAATAGTAGGGCTCCAGGCCAGTTCTCTAAGCTAGAGAATCCTGGTAGACACTGACTAGGAGTTAACCATAACTTCTCAGAGTTAGAGTGTGGAGCGTGGTCACTAGCTATAGCATCAATATAACCCTCAAGTAACAGGTTCCATAGTATACTCTTCTCAATAATACCTCTAAGAGGAGGATTTACCTTAGACTCACACCATAGATTAAATAATGGCTTATAGGAGTCTTGATCCCATAATAGGTGGTGTGGTGTGACATCTACAGTAAACCTGAAACTCTTAGCTTTAATAATACTCTGAGGACATGATATGTGAGTTATATGGATTCTAGGCTTAGAAGAGCATTCTAAGACTAAATTCTTAACTTCATCTATCGCTAGAGTCTCAGCAATACAACTCCTATAGAAACCTCTATAGTACCCGTAGTCTACAAAATCTATGATGTCTGGGTGTTCTGGGTGGATAATAACTAGTAGTCCCCTACTCTCAGCAGCTCTTAGAACCTCACATAGTATCCTTCTAGGGGCTCTAAGATCCTCTGGGTATATCTTAAAGCCGGCAATAGGCTTATCTGCTAGTTTAAATGCTTCACCAGGATTCTCTGGGATGCCAGCATATATCCCGTAGTCTATAGTTGTGTATTCTTTTAGAGCTCTAAGCTTGTAATCTAGGACCTTAACATTCCTAACTTGGGGTTTAGTATTGGGCATATCGATAACACTAGTAATACATCCTGAGATTGCAGCTAAACTCCCAGAGTACTCATCCTCCTTATATGAATACTCTAAGCCACGTAGGTGAACATGTATATCTATAATGCCAGGTAAGCCTAGAGAATTTAAACCACGTAAATCAAGGTACTTTAAGCCATTATTAAAGCTAGAGATCCTCTCATTACTAAAACTTAGACATACATTACTATAGATTTTAGAGTCTACTATAAGCTTATCTAAGCATACACCATTAAGTTGAGAGTAGCATCTCAACAATATCATCCTCACCTATATAGGTACCACAATATATGCACTGATAAATTAGTGGATTAGTAGAGACTAGCCTCATCTTAGACTTAACAAACTCACCCTCCTTCCTAGTAATACATGATAAGTTAGGACACCTGAGAATACCCTCAATAATATCTGGGGGCTTAACCTTCTGCTTTATAACAACTAGACCATCTTTAATAATGTTGAGTGTAGCATTAGGAGCTATAAGGCTAATCTTACTAATCTGCTCACTATTAAGAAATAAACCCTCAACTTTAACAATATCTTTACGGCCAAGCTTCCTACTATCGACATTCATTACAATAGCCATAGTATAGTTAGAGCCTTCAAGGCCTAGGAGTCTTACGACGTGGAGAGATCTACCCGCCGTGATATGATCTATAACAGTACCTTCACGGATCCTCCTAACAAATAAACCTTCACTAGTACTCAGGAGAGACCACATTAAAATTATGGAATCTAAGCCTTAAAACTAATACAGCTGCTACTAGTCTACTAAGTAGGGAGGCTTCATCATCAAAACTCTCTAATATTATTCTGGTTTTATTAGTGTTGAGTTCTCTGGTAATTCTCCTTTCTCAGCTATTCTTGGATTCCTTATTTTGAATCTCTCTTCAGCTTCTACTAAGCCTCTCTCATGGTATGCTAGTGCTTCCCAGTATCCATCTACGTATTCTTCTAGGAATACTAGTTCTTTTAGCCATTTAGCTGATTTCCAGCCGTAGAGTCTTGGTATTATTATTCTTGCCGGATACCCATTCTCTCTCGTCAATGGTTTACTATTTAAGCCTATTGCTATTATTGAGTCTTCTCTTAAAGCTTCATCTAGAGGTATTACTGTAGAGTATCCTCCTAGACTAGATGCTAGTAGCCATTTAGCTCTACTACTTAAGCCTGCTTCTTCAGCTAAATCCCTAATCCTAACTCCTAGCCACATATTACCCTTAATACTCCAGCCTGTAACACAGTGGAAGTCTCTATCGTGAATCTCTATAGATCTACTCATAAGATCTTCTAGTGATAAGTTTAGCTCTCTAGCTACTAGCCCCGAAATTCTTAAACTCCAAGTCTTGGGATCTATACTTAATAATCCCTCAATACCATATATAACATAGTTAGATATAGGCTTCTGCCCCCTAGGCCAGCTTGGACTAGAACCTTTTAGGTAGTAAATACCCATATTATAGCCTATACTGAGCCTAGAACCACTAATAAGACTATCCCATACGCTAGGCGGTATTAGGCTACCAGAGAACTCTGATAGCACACCAGTAACATTAACTAGTAATCCACCAGTCTCAACAACCCTAATCTGGCCTAGAACATAACCCTTAGCTGCTAAGTCAAACGCGTATAGGTTAAACCGTCTACCAATATACTCCCAGTGCCTAAGACTATGAATATTCAAGTCTAAGCCTAGTAGAGTAGATAAGGTTCTAGAAGCATTCTCAGCTACAATACGGAAATCTAGTGGAGAGTTTAGGTTATAATCACCAGTACACTCAAAGACTATGGGGATTCCTGAGCTAGCTAGAAACCTGTTATAGTATACTGTACATCCACTTATAATCTCCAAGGTTAGCTCACCATCTAGGCTCATAGTAGCGAGGATTAAAGATAGTAGTATTAATTAGCTAGTTTTCTTCTATTCCTCTCTCCCTCCCAGTATCTCCTCTAGGGGTACCTGCTCCTTTAGCCTTACAATAGTATGCTCTGGCCCTGGGAATACTCCATCTCTAACTTCTCTAGCATACTCTGATATTGCGTCATATATTACTTTTCTCAAGTCTACGTACCTCTTAGCAAATGGTGGAGTGTGCTCTGATAAACCTATTATGTCATGTATTACTAGGACTTGGCCATCGCAGTCTGGACCGCTACCTATACATATTGTTGGTATTGATAGCCTCCTAGTTAATAGTTTAGCTACTTCTGCTGCTGTAAACTCTATTACTATTGAGAATACTCCTGCTTCTTGTAGTGCCTCAGCATCAAGTAGTAGCTGTCTAGCCTCCTCTATTATCCTCCCCCTCGGCCTATAGCCTCCTAGCTTAAGGTATCTCTGTGGTGTTAACCCTATATGACCCATTACTGGTATGCCTGCATTAACTATAGCCTTAACCCTATCAGTATACTCACTACCACCCTCAAGTTTGACAGACTCAGCTCCAGCTCTCACAAATGCTATAGCAGATTTCACAGCCCTGGAGCTACTTGACTCATAGCTACCAAAAGGCATATCACCTACTATGAGAGCTCTTGGCTTAGCTCTAGCTACAGCCTCAGTATGTCTAAGCATATCTCTAAGCCTAACCCCATGAGTTGTAGGGTATCCTAGAATAGTCATAGCTAGGCTATCACCAACAAGTATAATGTCGACACCAGCAGAGTCTACAATCTTAGCTGTTGGGTAATCGTAGGCTGTAATCATTACAATCTTCTTAGACCCTTTCATTTTAATAATATCTCTCACAGTAATCTTCTCCAATACTAAACCACCACATGCTTAATTCCTAGTCCTAAGATTATAATTTCATTTATAACAGTGACTCTTATTAGACTCGAGAATTTTAACTAGAGTATAGAGAATCCTATTGTACTTAGCGTCTACTCCAACTATAGAGCTCAACTTAGCAATATAGCCATTAATCTCTTCAATCTCTGTCCTCCTACAAGCCTCTATATCTACTAGCATTGAAGACTTATTATTTCTAGTCTTCTCTGCAACACTATAAATGTAAGCTAGCGGATCTTCAGGCATATTTACACCAATTCTCTGAGCAACTCTAGACACTTCATCTACAATACCTTCAACTATAGGCTTAACTAAATCCTCTAATACTACACCATTCTCTCTACCAGTTAATGCTGTTATAGGATTTATAACTGCGTTAGCAGCTGCTTTAAGCCATCTCCAAGGCTCTATATCTTCAACAATCTTAACGTTAGCTCCACCCTTCTCTAATATATCAGCTAGTGGCTTAATGCTAGCTCTAGATCCTCTAGGAAGTCCTAAGATAATCTTACCTAATCCTCTAACCTCAATAATATTATCACTAATACGTGTTACACCATAATCTACTAGGCCGCCAATAACGTTTAATGTATTATTTAAAGCCTCCTCTAAGGCCCCAAAACCATTAGATACTGGTACTATGGTAT
Source organism: Thermoproteota archaeon (assembly GCA_030549835.1). GTDB lineage: Archaea > Thermoproteota > Thermoprotei_A > Sulfolobales > Acidilobaceae > DSZV01. The sequence goes on along the minus strand of JAUQQR010000008.1, from coordinate 27,852 downwards.
TAGAGTATGCTAAAGACTCTCTTATAGCACCTCTAGCATCGTAAGCCTTAGTAGCTATAATGGTATAATCACATCTAGTATCTGGATGTGATATAGTAGCTCTAACACTATAAGTGTCCTCTAATAAGCCTCTAACTCTTACACCTTCATTATTTAGTAGTCTAGCGTGATCAATCCTCCTAACTATAGCTACCACTGGCTCTCTAGAGGCTCTAGCTATAAATAAGCCTAGCAGGCTACCTACAGCCCCCATACCCTTGATACATACCCTAGTCATGGCTTTAGACTCTAAGAGTTAAATCTCAATAATGAAGTAGTAGCCTTCACTTTTAAGTTCTGAAACTATATCTTCTACTGTTTTATTTGTTGGAGCCTCAAATAGTATTATAACCTTAGCATGCCACGGTGGAACTCTAGGGTCACTCCTATCATGTAGTATGTCTAGTATATTACCTCTATGTGATGCTATAACTTCGAGGACTCTCTTAAGCTGGCCTGGATAATCTGGTACGTACCCTGCTATTCTAGCTATTCTCCCAAGCTTTGAGAGACCCCTAATTATTATCCTATTTAGAGCTGTTAAATCAATATTTCCTCCCGTGGAGAGGGCTACAACTTTTAAACCATTAAGTTTAATTTTACCTGAGATTATCGGGGCGATGCTTGCTGCTCCAGCACCCTCTACTAGAGTCTTCTTCCTCTCTAACATAAAGTAGATTGCTTGTGATAATTCTTCCTCATCAACAGTTATAATATCATCTACTAGATTAGATGTTATAGTATATGTTAAGTCTCCTGGCCTCTTAGTTATTAAACCATCTGCTATTGATGGCTTAATATCTACTTCTATAGGCTTACCAGCATTTATAGATTTAAGCATTTTAGGGGCGGCTTCAGGCTCTACACCTATAATTTTAATATTAGGCCTCCTATACTTCAATATACTTGCAACACCAGAGATGAGCCCCCCACCACCTATAGGTACTAATATTACATCAAAATCTCCTACCTGCTCTAAGAGCTCTAACCCTAGAGATGCTTGGCCAGCAATAACATGTATATCGTCGAATGCGTGTATAAAGTCGTAGCCTTTACTATTAGCTATCTCTAAGGCTTTCCTGTAAGACTCATCGAATACTTTCCCGTATAGTATAACGTCTGCACCATAGCTCTTAGTAGCCTCTATCTTAGATATACTAGCAGTCTCAGGCATAACTATAATTGATGGTATATTAAATATTGATGCTGCATATGCAACACCTTGAGCATGATTCCCTGCTGAGGCAGCTACTACACCTCTACTCTTACCTAATACTTTATATACCTTATATAATGCCCCCCTAACCTTAAAACTCCCAGTTTTCTGGAGATTCTCATATTTAATATAGACTGTGCCTCCAGCAATTCTTGATAGTGTAGAGCTCACGCTAACTGGTGTCATATGAGTATACTTACTTATTATACTCTTAGCCTCAATACTATAATCTATGATCTTAAACCATAAATCTTTAAACTCCATAGCTTTAAACACTCTCACTACAAATATAGGCTATAGCTTCAACTTCTAAATCTGCACCTCTAGGCAGATTTGAAGCCTCAATAACAACTCTAGCTGGAGGATCGGCTGGGAAGTATTGAGAGTATACTTCATTAAACTCCTGGAAGAGCCTAATATCTCTTAAGTATACCGTAACTTTAACAATATCTCTTAGGGATGCACCACTAGCCTCAATAATAGCCTTAATATTATCTAAAACTCTCCTCACCTTAACCTTAAAATCCCCCTCAACCATGGCTCCTGTAGCAGGATCTATTGGGATCTGACCTGAGACATAGAGGAAGCAGCCTGCAATAACACCTTGACTATAGGGTCCTATAGGTTTAGGTGCATTAGGTGTATAAACTATTCTAACCATATAGTACACCATTAACTAATAGCCTAGATTAATTCCTAAATAATAGAGGTTATATAATAAAATATATCTATTTTAGACTATTAAGGTTTAGTAGGGTTAGAGTTATTGAGCAGCTTAGAGGATGTAGAGTCTTGGTTGGGGTGGCTTGCATTGACTGGTGGTGGGGGCCCAATAGTACCATTTGTCCCTACTCGTAAGGAGGCTCTAGACTTACTACTTAAAATGTTAGATTTGAGAGAGAAAGATGTATTCTATGACTTAGGCTGTGGTGATGGTAGAGTAGTTATTGAGGTTTTAAAGAAATTCCCTGTAGGGAAGGGGGTATGTGTTGAAGTTAGGAGAGATCTACTAGAGGAGGCTATTAAGAGAGCTAAGGCTGAACGTGTTGATGATAGATTTATACCAATACATAGTGATTTCTTCGATGTATCATTAAGAGACGCTACTGTAATCTACATGTATCTCTTAGCTAGTGTTAATGAAGCATTAAAACCTAAGCTCTTAAAAGAGCTAGCACCAGGGACTAGGGTTATAACACTAGATTTCCAGATACCAGGCTGGAAGCCTGTCAAAGTATTTGGAAATAGGAGTGGATGGCAAAGTACTATATACTACTATATTATAGGAGAGTCTGATAGATGATTCTAGGCGAAGAGAAGGCTACTATAGTAGCTGATACTATTAGACTATTATACCTTAGAGGTTTAACTCAGATTAAAGGCGGTAATGTCAGCTTTATAGATAGGAGTAATGGATTAATCTATATAACGCCATCTAAGCTACCAAAACATAATATTAAGCCTGAGGATATAGCAGTCATAGATATTAATAGTAGGATTCTCAGAGGTAATCCTAGTATAGAGTATATGATGCACCTAGAAATATATAAGAGTATAGATGAAGCTCAAGCTGTAGTACACGCACACCCACCCTATACTCTGTCAGCAATAGAGGCTAAGCTAAACCTAGATACTAGTATATTAATGGAGGCTAAATATAAGATTAAATGTATAACAATTGTACCACCATTAGAGCCTGGAAGTAGGGACTTAGCAGTAGCTACGGCTAAAGCTCTAGCTGAATCTAAATGTAATATAGCCATTTTATATAGGCATGGTATTATAGCTTATAGCTCTATAGACCCATATGACGCCCTAGATACTATTGAGGCTTTAGAGGATTTAGCTAAGATAACTATTACCATATATAATCTTAAGAGTCTAATGCTGAGGGTTAACTAGTCTTCAATATTTTCTCTTATTACTCTTAAAGCATTTTTGTAAGCTATCTTCTCTATATCACTATCACTTAGACCTCTTTCTCTTAATTGTTTAATGAGCTCTTGGACCTTATCTATAGACTCAAAGCCTCTAGGTGTTGGTAGCCCTAATAGTCCTAGGAAATCTGTACCTATACCAATAATATCTGGACCATATACCTCATAAATATAAATGTACTGGTCTAATAGATCTCTAAGCTCTGGCCGCTTACCTTTAGTTATTAATGGTCCTATACATGATAACCCTATAACCCCCTTATTCCTACTTAAAGCCTCTAAAATCTCATCATCAACATTCCTGGGTGTATCTACGAATCTTCTAAGGTTAGCATGGCTGATTAGTACTGGCTTCTTAGCTATACTTAAGGCATCTAGTGCTGTCTTCTTACTAGCATGAGCTAGGTCTACTATTATGCCTAGCTTATTAGCCATTTCTATGAGTTCTACGCCCTCATCTGTTAATCCATAGTCTCTCTTAGCTGAAGCTCCACAACCATACTTATTACATGGATTCCACGTCAAGCCTAGACTACGTAAACCAAGCTTATGTAGGAGTTTTAAGTCGTAAGGATCGGCTATAGGCTCTGCGCCTTCAAGGTGGAGGAGTAAGCCTACTCTACCCTGACTCCTAAAAACATCCTCTATACTAGAATAGCTATCTACTAGTATAAGCTCTCTATAGTACTCTACAAGCCTATGATATATTCTAAGCTGCTCAAATAATATAGAGTCAGAGCCTCTAAATATAATAGCTGGAACCCATACACCATAAATCCTCTCATAGCTAGATGAGACTTCAGGCTCAAAACTCTCAAGCCCAGTAAATATTGAGGCAAAAACAAGCTTAACACCCCCCCTAATATACTTAGGAATATCAGCATCTCTATTATCAATATCAATATTGAAATCAGCGAGCTTATAACCACCACCATGTAGCATGAAATATGTTGAAATATCTTCATGAAGATCAATAATATAAACCAAGATTGAGACACCAGATGGTACTATTTCATCTAAGTTAATATATTATAGCTAATAACTTCTAAACCTAATATGTAAGTCTATAGATACTCAGTTAATTAAATCAATTTAAGGTTTAAAGTCTAGCTTAAATCTTTAAGATTTAGAACTTAATAGTTTTCTTAGGGCATAATATTGGATAATAGTTGGAGAGTATTACTATTAGCTTTAGCTTTACTATTTGAGGTTGCCGCTTCAGCAGTATATTATACAGTATCTAGAGCTTACTTTGCCGATATTCTAGGTAGTGATAGCTACAGCTTCATAGTCTTAGTCTCAGCTATAGAGGTTTGTGTAGGGTTGATTGGTCCTCTAGCAGGATATCTTGGCGATGTTTATGGTAGGTGGCTTCTTGCATCTATTGGTTTTATTAGGTTACCTCTACTACCCCTAATACCTTTACTTGACGGATTTAATGTTTTACCTATTATACTCTTATATTCTCTAGCTTCTACAGTTTTCTGGTCAAATACGCTTGGCTATATACTTGAGGCTCGGTGGGGTTCAGCTATATTTTATGCTAAAGCAACTATACTCTTAACCTTAGGCTGGGCTTTAGGTAGCCTAGCTCCTGGGGTTTTAGGGTTATTTATGGGTTATAATGATATATTTATAGTCTTAGGCTTAACATATGTTATACCCCCGATCCTAGCTGTTTACGCTGTAATAGGTTCTGGGAGGAATTTGAATAGTAAGCCTGGTAAGTCACTAAAATTAACTATTAATATCCCAATAGGCTTATTTATATCTCTAATAGCTCTAGCAGCAGGTCTGAATATATTCTGGAGCATTTTTAGTATAAAACTCTACTATGAGCTTAATAGGGATATCTTAATATATGGTCTTATTAGTGGAACACTCCCAGCACTAGTATCTGCTATAATTAGACCTATAGCAGGATTAGCTGTAGATAAATTTGGAGAAAAGAGAATACTGGTTTATACTATAATAGCATATATAATATACTCGCTACTAGTATATAACTCTAGTGGCCTAATACTAGCAATACTATGGCTGATACCCATATATCCATTTAAAGATATAGCTCAGACAATGTATATAAGTAAGAGGCTACCACCAGAGCTACAAGCAACAGCTGCAGGAATACTAACGCAGATTAATAGCATCTCATCATTACTAAACATTATAGCATACCCCATAGTAGAAAATTACGGGTTACTAGGAGGCTTGGCAGTAAACATTATACTACTAACATTATCAGTAGTAATACTAGTTAGATTAAACTAACATTATAACACTAGAAGCATACTCGTATAAACTCATATTAAAATAACCTAGTTACTATAAACCTAAGAGCTATACTATAACATATCTAGCTTTAAATTCATATCTATGCTTAAAGCTCCTCTTACTCTAGTTAACTCTATTAATATGTTTAAGTGGGCCCGCCGGGATTTGAACCCGGGACCTTCGGCTCCGCAGGCCGACGCTCTAGTCCTGGCTGAGCTACGGGCCCTATCCATTATTCTAGCTATATTTGGGGGCTTATAGTTTTAGGCTGTATTTCTCACTATTCTATCTTAGGTATTAGTCTATGTCTTGGACTCTATACTGTAATAAGTGTGGGTTTAGGGGAGGTGGTGGTGTTTATTATCCTTGGTGTCCTAGGTGTGGTGGGCCGTTAGAGGTTAGTGGTAGTCTTCCTAGCTATCCTAGGATTCTTGGTGAGGGTAGTACTCCACTAGTCTTTGACTCTATTCTTGGTAATATTATTGGATTTAAGCTTGACTACCTCAATCCATCTGGTAGTTTTAAGGATAGAGGTGTATCTTATAGCTTACAGTTTGCTAGAGATCTAGGCTATAAGTGTGTTGTTGTAGACTCTAGTGGTAATACTGCTATTTCAACAGCCCTATACTCTTCAAAGCTTGGATTAAACTCTATAGTTATTGTTCCATCAACAGCTCATCCTTCAAAGATTAGTCTTATGGAGGCTCTAGGTTCTAGAGTAATAGTAGCTGAGAGTAGGAGTGAAGCATCTAAACTAGCTATAACTTACTCTACCAAGTGCTACCATGTTTCTCACTTAACTAGCCCTATATTTATTGAGGGAGTTAAGAGTATTGGTAGAGAGCTAGTAGAGTTCTCTAAAGAGCTAATAGTAATACTACCAGTATCTAGTGGTAGCTTACTAGTAGGACTCTATAGAGGATATATTGAGAGTGGGGGTAAGCCTAGGATCATAGCTGTTCAAGCTAGTGAAGCGTCATCACTAGAGAAGTATATAGAACCAACTGTATCTATTGGGGGAGACTCCTCAAAACTAGCAGATGCACTTGTAGTTAAAACCCCACCTAGACTAGAGGAGATGGCTAAGATAGTTAAGGAGACAAACGGGGCCCTAGTTAGAGTTGGAGATAAGGCTATAAAAGAAGCTCTAGGAGAAATATTAAAACTAGGATTTATAGTAGAACCATCATCAGCAGTAGTATGGGCCGCATATAAGGCTTTAGTAGATAAGCTTAGAGGCAAAGACATAGTATTAATATTGACTGGTAGTGGCCTTAAATATGCTGGAGAACTTAGGAGAATAGCTGAAAATTAAATACCCCTAAATATAGTCTAGTACACTAGGTTAAACGCTATGGTTAAGCTAGAGGTTCAACTCAGAACATTTAAGACAATAGTTGAGGACACATTACTATATACAAGGACAGATGAATGGATTAGAGTAGAAGATGGTAAGGCTAGAGTTGGAATAACAGATTATGCCCAGAGAATGCTAAGAGATATTGTTGGAGTAGAGCTACCTAAGCTAGGGCTAAAGGTATCTAAAGGTCAAGCTGTAGCAGTAATAGAGTCAATAAAAGCTACAGTAGAAGTATACACGCCCATAACTGGGACAATAATTGAGATTAATGAGAGGTTAAGAGGAGAGCCAGAACTACTAAATAAAGATCCTTATGGTAATGGGTGGATATTTGTAGTAAGTATAGAGAATAGAGATGAGATTAAAGACCTAATAACACCCCAAGAGTATATCCTGAAAATACAGCAAGAGAAGAGGTAGTTTCAATAAGACTAAAGCTCTAGGACCTAGAAACTTTAACTATTAATTCTTTTAATGCATCTATAAGCTTATCTATATCCTCCCTACAGTTATATATGTAGAAGCTTGCCCTAACACTTCCATTACTCTCTCCTAGCTTATCATGTAGGATATGTGCGCAGTGTAATCCAGATCTTACAGCTATATTATATGAGTCGAGCCATGCCCCAACCATACTCGGATCTATTGATCTAACATTAAATGATACTATCCCAAGCCTCCTACTACTATCTCTAGGTCCTAGTATCCTAACTCCTTCAAGCTCACCTAGTCTACTTAACGTATACTCTGTTAGAATCCTCTCATGTGACTCTACATTCTCCATACCTATCCTACTTAGATAGCTTACTGCCTCAGATAAACCTATAGCCTCAATTATTGGAGGAGTGCCTGCTTCAAACTTCCAGGGCGGATTATTCCATTCTATGTTTATATTATTACTTTCTAACTTAACCCTCCTTACAGTTCCTCCTCCCCCTAGTGGTGGTTCTAGTTTATTTAGATACTCTAGTCTCCCCCATAGTACTCCTATTCCTGTTGGTCCAAGCATTTTATGGCCGCTAAAAGCTAGGAAGTCTATGTTGAGTTCTCTAACATTAACCTTCATGTGAGGTACTGATTGAGCACCATCTACTACGACTAGGGATCCATACTTGTGGGCTATCTCAGCTATTCTTCTAACGTCACTTTTATAGCCTGTAACATTTGATACGTGGCCTACAGATACTACTCTAGTCTTCTCACTAATCAAGTCTTCTAGTATATCCCATCTAGGGATGCCTTCACTATTAACTGGGATTAATTTGATCTTAGCCTTAGCTAGCCTAGCTATCCTAACCCATGGTAGTAGGTTGCTATGGTGCTCTGACTCACTAACAATTATCTCGCTACCTTCACTAATAAATCCATTAGTTAATAGTGTTAAGGCTGCTAGCTGTATAGCTTCAGTAGTATTTCTAGTAAATATAACCTCCTCCCAACTCCAAGCATTAATATGCCTACCAACAATCTCGTGAGCGTCCTCATAGGCTTTAGAGGCTTCTAAGCTAACCCTATAAGCACCCCTATGAACATTAGCGTATCTAAGCTTAGAGAAGCTCCTCATAGCCTCAACTACCTGGATAGGCTTAAGAGAGCTAGCCGCACTATCCAGGTATACTAAGCCTCTCTCTATAATCTCAGGGAAATCAACCCTTATACTATGACAGTTCAGTGTTAAAACACCTAACTAAAGCTTCTTAACAGTAATCTTATAATTATAGCCATCGCTATCAAAATCTAAAACCTCAGTATCCCATCTACCAATAATCTTATAAACCATAGCTGATGGGGCGAAGTCTTCTTCACCAATAATAACAATAACATCTCCACTAGAAGCCTCCTCTAGAGTCATCATAAGCCTAGCTGACGGCTTATCAGTACAAGTCTTCCAAGCCTCCTTAGTGAGCTCAACTCTCTTCTCAGCCAACATAGACCCCAAGTATACTAGTATAGATCAGAACTATTAAACAAAAACATAAACTAGATTATAGGAGATAAATAAAGTTTAAGTATATAAATAATACAGCATAATATATTATAATCTAATAATTTATTTAAATAATCACATAAATATTAAAGGTGGGCTTAACACTTAAAAGGCTAGCTTAACAACTATATATTTAGGGTGAGAAGAGTGAACATCATGAAGCCAATAGTAAGCCTCTTAAGACGAGAGAACATGAAGGGTAAAGGCTTCGATAGAGAAGAGATCACACTACTACCATCTAATCTAGCAGAAGAAATCAAGGCAATGACTGGGCTCGACGGAGTAGCAGATGCTAAGAGATACGTCATCCAAAGAGAGATTATGCTAGCCTACCAGCTAGCATCTAATAAGCATTGTTAAGATCTACTTATAATACCTACACGTTACTGCTATTATCCTAGCTAGTAGTATGAGAGTTTTTAGTGGAGATCCTTTAGGTAGAATACCCTTATCTACAAGTCTCGCTATTATTGATACTACTTCTTTCTCACTAATACCAGCTTTACCGGCTATATCAGCTATATTTTCTCCAGAAGCTATTATTGATAGCAGCCTATTATCTTCCTCTGTTAGCTTTACGCATACTGTTAAATGTGATAGTATATCATTTATAGCTGAGTATACAGCCTCATATACTGCTTCTCTTAGCTCATTTACTGAGGCAACTATAATATCTGGTAATATGTTTAGGTGTACTCCTAATTCTCTAGCTACAACCTCTACTCTATCATCAGCAACTCCTCTTCCAATAATCATTGGTTTTAAGCCTGCTAACTTAGCATTAACATAGGCTTGCCTTAAATCATCTACACTAATATTCCCAGCTTTAACTTCAACAGCATATACTACGCCATCTTTCTCAGCTACAATATCTAAATCCGATACCTCAACACCATCAACTATGAGCTTCCTATGAACATCAAATATATTAAAACCTTGAGACTCGAGATAACTTATAGCTAGAGCTTCACTAGCTCTCCAAACCCTTTTACTACTCATAATACATAACCAATACTTAAACGGCTATCTACCCCTCTTATATCTAAGAGAATTTATGTGGTCCCGCCGGGGGGATTCGAACCCCCGACCACCCGGTGCCTGCAGGCACCGGTGATGTGGCAGATGCCTGTCCCACTACAGCCGGGCGCTCTACCGCTGAGCTACGGCGGGTTACCATTTATATCTATAGTAGGCTGAGGAGTTTAAAAATCTTTAAAGATCTTTGTGAGTTTTTAGACTACTACTTACAGTTTACTAGGGTTAATATGTTATAAGCTTCTCTAGCTCTATTACTAGTAGTGAATAGGTTATTATTAGTTTTCTTAGCTCATCTAGGCTTATGTGCTCGTCTGGGGCGTGTGCTGTTCTGTATTCTGGCCCGTATGCTAACGCTTTACTCCCTCTTATAGTGTAGTACCACATGTCTAAGCCTCCTGGGCATATTACAGGTTCTTCTATGGGTGCTCCTGCTTTAATTGCTGCTTCTCTTAGTGCTTGGTATAGTTCTTTAGGCTCGTTTATTGCTGGCTCAGAGCTTAGATCAACTTTAAGCTCGTAGTTTGCTCCAATCTGGTATGATGCCCAAGCTAGCATTGTTTTGAGCTCTTCTAGTGCTGATGCTACAGATTCTTCTGGTATAAGCCTCCTATCTACTGTGAATATGAATTCTCCAGGCACCTGGTTAGTTTTGCCTCCGCCAGTAACTGTAGCTAATCCGCCAATCATGGCTGTTGGCATTGATGCTTCTACAGGCTCTATCTTATATTTTGACCTCCTAGATGGGAATGTAGCATTTATTATTCTCTGAAGCTCTAATGCTAGCTGAGCTGCTAGTAGGAATGCATTCCTTCCAAGCCATGGTGTGCTTGCATGTGCACTTAAACCTTTAACCTTAACTGTAGCCCATAGTAAACCCCTATGGCCATGCCATGGGCTTCTAAGACCGCTAGGCTCAGGTATTATAACGTAGTCTGGAGCTCTCTGAAGATACCCTAGGAGATAGCCTGTACCACAGTGTCCGCCAATCTCTTCATCGGGGACAAAAGCTACCTCAACTGTAATCTTAGGCTTATAATTGTGGAGTGATAATAGCTTTAATGCTCCAAGCACCGCGGCTATGCCACCCTTCATATCTACAGCTCCCCTACCATACAATTTACCATCTCTAACTAGTGGCTTGAAAGGATCAGTCATAGTCCACCCACTACCACCTGGAACCACGTCGTAGTGACCATTAAAGTGTAGTATTTTATTGCCAAGATCAAGTCTACCGTAAACTATGAATCTAGGATTAGAGCTAGCTGTAGGGCATTTAGAGCTCTGATATTCACTAGGAACTCTTATTATACTAGTATCTAAACCTAGACTCTCAAGCTCCCTAGCTAGGAGCTCTGAAGCCTCACTATAATACTCTCCACCAGGAGATACTGTAGGTATTGATATTAGCCTCGATAGTATATCTATAGAGTATCTTAAGGACTCCTCTACTAGATCATCCCTAAACACTAGGCTATCACCAAGTAGTAATACCTAATCATATAGGTTTAAAGCTTATATTAAATTAAGGGTTAGGGGCATCATAAATGTCATGTATAGATGTCTTATTTGCTGGCACGGGATCGGCTTTAAATCCTAGGAGAGCTCAAGCATCAATAGTCTTAGATATTGCTGGATCCATAATAGCCTTAGATCTCGGATGCTACGCCCCTAATAATGCTGAGAGATCTGGGTTTAAACTTGACGAGGCTCAAGCATACATTATAACCCATGAACACTATGACCACCTATGTAGCCTACCAATGATTGCATTTATTAAGACGTTTAGGTCTAGAGAACAGACTATGAAGATATATACTACAGTACCAGGAGCTTACATTATAGATGGTATCCTATCATATACAGCTAAGCTATGGGGTATAGACTATTTGGTTAGAGGTGTCAACGCTGGAGAATCAGTTATAGTTGGAGATGCTAAGCTGAGATTCTTAAGAGCTGAGCATACAGTAGAGGCTTTAAGCGTAATAGTAGAATATAGTGGATTAAAGGTTATAGTTAGCGGTGATACAAGGCCAACACTAGAGTATCGCGTTAACGCTAGAAACGCTGACCTAGCAGTACATGAGGCAACACTACCATCAAATATGACTGAGCTAGCTATTAAAACAGGTCACTCAACAGTAGGAGAAGCTATAAGTCAGGTAGAAGACGCTAGTATAGCAGTATTATATCATTTAACCTTAGAGAGTGAAGAAGAACTATTAAGGCTAGGTAAACCTAAGATTCTAATACTAGATGATGGAGGGGTTATTAAGTTATGTTAGTTTAAGAGAGGAGAGATAAAGCTTAAGGTAAACCCCAGGGGTTTAAGTCCCCTGGGGCTATATCCTATTCCAATATCCTCTTAAACTTCCCCTTCTTAACCTTAATTGGCTTAAGCACTGATACTATATAATCAAATGCCTTATCAGGTCTTGTATGCTTCCCACAGCTATAAACATCTACAGTAGCATATTTAAACTCAGGCCATGTATGTATTGATATATGACTCTCTAATACAATACCAACAACACTAACACCTAAACCTATCTTCCAAGACTTTACATCAAGTAGAGTCATATTACCTACCTTTGCAGCTTCAACTACAACACTCTCTAATGTCTCAGTATCGCTTAGAATATCTACGTTGGAACATTCTAGTAAATCACCATAGATATGGTAACCGTAAACCCTCGGCTTCCTACTTAGTGGTAGCATCTTAACCTCCTCTCTAACCCCCATATATCACTCACCCCATAAATTTAATACTCCCTACAAATATAAGCTTAACCCCCCCATAGTGTAAGCAGAAATCTCTAGATAATGATGTAGTAACATTTAGAAGATAATCGTGTATTAAGAGATCTTCACTATAGGTTAATTTTGAAGCTTTTAAGCCTTAAAGTACACCTTAGATACTAGGCGGCCGCAGCCGGCGGCTTACGGGCTTAGAAGCCTGAGGACACACCGCCCTCACCGTGAAGGCTAGACCCCGTAAGGGGTGTGGGTGATACCCACGGCAACGACACAGAAACGACACGGCCCCTAGTGATGTCGATGAAGCTGTGAGGCCCTCCAGGCAACTGGGGGGCAGTAACTAGTGGAGGAAGCTAGGGGATGCGTTGAAACGGTCGACCCTAGCTGAGCAAGGCCCGGGGACTAGGAGGCTCACGCGAGTCTCCGGGGTAGACCGCTGAGTCTAATGCCGCCGTAGTACTAAAGGCGGGTTATGGCTGCGGCCGCTCTAATATACATAATAGGTTTGCTTATAGATTTTTAATTGGTGTATATTATGGTTGAGAGGCTTCCGCCAGAGGTTGAAGCTAAGTATACTAAGTATATTAAGCTACGGGATACTCTAGCTGCTGTAACTCAGGAGAGGGTTACAATTGAAACTACTATTAGTGAGATAGATGATGTACTAGGTAAGATTAATAGGTTATCACAAGATATTGAGTTATATAAGATAGTAGGCTATGTTATGGTTAAGTCTAGTAGAGATGATATAATTAATGAACTTAAGAGTAGGAGAGAAGAGCTAGAGCTCAGACTTAAAGCTATAAAAAGCCAGGAAGACTATCTAAGAAGAGAAGTTGATAGACTAACAGGAGAGCTCAAAGCACTACTAGGTGGCACAGGTGGGGCTGGAGCGGGAGGCTAACCTAGAAGAAGCACTACTAGAAGCTGAGGGGAGAAGTAGAAGACTACTAGAGAAAATCCTAGGCCCCAAATCAAATATAGGAATAGTACTGAGATTAGACCTAAAAAACAATATTAAAACACTCATAGTAGATATACAGGCATTAAGAAGAGGAGTTAATGACATAAACGATGTAGTAGAAGCAGCTATAGATGAAGCGTTTAAAGCATTCGAAGAAAAAATAAAAGAAACAAGCAAACCATTAAACTCCGATAATACCTAAGTTATGCCCGTTTCCCGCCTTTCTCTATGACGGGAAACAGTATGGATTAGTAGAATTAAGCTGGGGTATGTATTGGGTTGTCTGAGGCTTATGTAAGTCTATGTTTGGGTAGGTATAGTAGGCCGTTGTATGAGAGTTTGTTAGCTGAAGTATCGCAGCCTTCTCCTAGGAAGGCTTCAGTTAATATTTCATTAGTAGATTCTTGTTTAAGTTTAACTATTAAGGCTAGAGATATTAATTCTCTTAGAGCTGTCTTAAACTCTTACTTATACTTAATATATGCCATGTATTCTGTTTTATCTAGTGAGGATTCTTATTTTTAAAGTATTCCAGGCTCTTACTCTTCCTACTCTCGCTTTCATATGGTGTTTTTAGTATTAGCTTAACCTTCTCAGCTCTCTTCTCTCCTAGGATTCTCTGGAGCTCTGCATAGCTTGATGTACAGAATGCTTCTATGGTCTTAAAGTTTTCTAGGATTCTATCTGCTAGTTTTAAGCCTACTCCTGGGAATGAGCTTACTATGTATAATTGCCAGTCTCTAATAGTTTCTAGTTTAGGCTTCTTATGTATTACTACTCTACCACCTCCCTTAGACTCTATAACTCTCCTAGTTAATGCTTCTAGTATAAATGCTGAGTTTTTAGGGCTACTACTAGGTATAATCTTAATATCAAAGTCTATTATTAGGGATGCTAGGCTAGAGTACACGTGCTTCTCTCTACCTCTAATACTAGCTATGCTATCAATATCCCCCTCTATTAATAATATTACATTATCATATGCTTCTCTTAGCCTCGATATTTGATCGAATAGTCTCCCATCGTATAGGCTATTAATATAGTCTTCAGCTGTCTTCCTCTCAATAATAATATCGCCTGGGATTATGTAGTCCCCTATCTCTAAGTACTCCCTAATAACTATTAAGCCTAAGCTTTCTAGTATACCTGGTATGCCACTATTCTCCTCCCTATAATCTACGTATATTCTAGCCTTCTCCAACCCTAGACTCACCTAAACATATCCTACCAACTCTACCCTGAATACTCCTAGAAATATTATCTGTTAAAGCCTCAACATCCCCATTAAAAACTATATTAGCCATAGCGACCCTATCATGCCCACCTCCCTCTCCTCCAAACTTTGATGCTATATATGAGGCTAGATTTGAAGCATTAATTCTGCTAGCTAGGGCTCTATCTGAGACTCTAATAGATACCCTAGCTCTATTCTCTCTCTCAGCTATCACAATAGCTATATCTGCTCCAATATATAGTAGTGTATTAGCAACTTCTGACTCATAAGATCCAATATGTGTAGCTACTATTAAGAGATCTCTACAAGCCCTCTCTAACCTTAAACGTGATAATGCTTTAATCACAGCGACCCTATATGATAAATCCTCTACCCTAATCCTCCTCTTCTCTCCAATAATCTTAGCTGCTAGACTATAATCACATCCCCAGTCATAGAGTAAGCTCATAGCCCTAAATGTATATAGGCTAGCATTGTAAAACATTCTAGAATCATATATTATACCTAAAGCTGCTAGTGTAGCATCTTTAGGAGTAAGTTTTAAACCTAAACTATCAGCTATTAAGACCATAAGCTCAGACGTAGAGGAGGCATTTTTATCTATAAGCTTTAACTCTATAATATCAGCTAAGCCACTAGGCTCATGGTGATCAACTAAAACCTTAACTCTAGCTTTATTACATAGACTCCAATATTCCCCCAACTGTACCGGGTTAGAGGCATCAACTATAAAGCATAAATCTAAGCTATGCATTTCAGGGCAATAAATTAGCTCGAATCCAAGAGTCTCTAATATAGTCTTAGATAATTTGGAGAGACCCTCAGGGGGAGCTAAGCATGACTCTACACCTAGAGACTCTAATATACGTAAAGCTATGATCATAGAAGCTAGAGCATCAGGGTCGCTATTAGCATGAGATGTAATTAGTCCTATCCTAGACCTTGAAGCAATATACTCTAACTTCTTAGAGAAATCTATAAACAAAGATCCCTAAACCCCTCCTAGATTTTAGGATAAAACTAGTTATATTTTTGATGCAAATACACTAGTAGCTCCCTAGACTATCCTCCCAGCTACTTTTATAGCTCTCATTATAGGCTTATCTACTCCAATCTTTGACCCTACAATACTACTATTAGGTTTAAGTATGATCACTATACCCTCCCAGTCATCTGTTAAATTTGGGGAACCACAGTTTGAGCATTGACTAGCTTCTCTTAAGTTAAGTGTACCACATTCTCTACAAGCTTTTAATGGCGGTTTCTTTGTTGGAGCTTTCCTAGCTATAGACATTTCTACTTCCTCTTTATCCACTCTATTTTACCTAAATATGGCTGCCTCATTGTCATTCCAACTCTTAAACCTTTAGGTATTGGTGTTGATGGTTTAGATATTTGAGTTATTCTTGCTAAAACATAATCTCCAATCTCTATTGTTTTACCCGACTCTGTAGACTTAAATCCCCTCCTATCTGGTAGCATTTCTAAATTCTCATCTATAATCTGACTTCTATGTATAAATCCATCTATTGGACCTATATCTACGAATAATCCCTGATCTTTAACATCTCTAACAATACCTTTAACAACTTCTAGTAGTACTGGCTCAAAAGCTAGGACTTTATATCTTACGAGGAAGTAGACGTTAGGATCGCTAGATAGTGGTAATACGTAGCCTTCACTTGTTATCCTAGCATCTATTATAGCTATTATTACCCCTAGATCCTGGTCATAGGATCCTTCTAGCCTGTCTCTTAAAATATCTAATGTTGCAAAGTTTAAATCATATCCACTATAGACTTTATCTGGTGGTATACCGATCCACTCTACAACTTCATACTCAACATACATACTATATGCCACCTAATATGGTGGTACACTCTACATAGTCTATTTTAAAAGGTAAAACGTAACCTTATAAACTTAATACAAGTCTATAATGGTAGCCACTCTAACTCTACGCTGCCACGAGATACTCTATAGTATAATGTAGGTATACTTAGAGATTTAAGCCTACTCCTAAGTTCTCTATCACTTGTAGCGACTACTACTCTGCATTCGCTCTTAAATTTTAAAGCTAAGTCTACTATAGCATCATCTGCTCTATTACTATCTACTACAGCTACTTCTACATTGATATTATTTAAGAGCTCTAAAGCCTTCCTAGCATACTTACCTTCTAATCCCCCCCTCATAGATATACTTCTAAGTTCTTCAATAACTCTACTAGGTACAACTAGTTTATAGATAGACTCTAGTATATCCCCTAAGCTAGATAATGGGATTAACCCTTTAGCTATATATATGAGCATATTAGAGTCTAAGATTAGAATTAGACTTCTACAATGCCCCACCCTATTAGCCTCCACCTACCCATAACCCTCCTACTTATAGCTACCCTAGATCCTTTCCACACACTGATACTTCTATCAAGCTTAATATCAGCTACATCTTTCTTAATACTATCTACAACTCCTATAACATTACTAGATCCTATTGTTAAATAGAGTTGCTCCCCTCTCCTTAAAGGCTCTACCTTAATCTCTTCTTTTAACCCCAATATCTTATCAAATAAACTATAATGTATAGTTATACTATCTAGAACTGGGGGTAACTGGCCTGGCTTACCTACAATATTGCCAACCATAGCGTTAGCCTTAGTCATAGAGGGGTCTAGAGAAGTTGCTACAGCTACTAATCCTCCTGGCATAGCCTTATCAACGTCTATATCTCCAAATCTTAGACCTTCAACTCTCGTTAATACTGGCTCATACTCTCTCTTACCACTACTAGTTCTTCTAACCTCTATCCCAGGCCTGATCTCTATCTCATCTCCAACTCTTAGAATACCCTGAATTAATGCTCCTCCTAAAACACCTCCTACAATCTTATCCGGCGGGGTTCCAGGCTTATTTACATCGAAGCTCCTGATAACATACATTAATGGTGGTTTATCTAACTCCCTCTCAGTTGTAGGTATATATTTCTGAATTGCTGCTAGGAGAGCATCTACGTTAACTCTCTTTAATGCACTAACAGGTATTATAGGTGCATCTTCAGCTATAGTCCCTCTTATAAACCTCTGTATCTCATCATAGTTTTTAAGGACTCTTTCTCTAGAGACTACATCTATCTTATTCTGAACTATAATAATCCTCTTAACTCCAATAATCTCTAATGCTGCTAAATGCTCCCTAGTCTGTGGCTGGGGGCATGGCTCATTTGCAGCTATTACTAGTAGGGCTCCATCCATTAAAGCTACTCCAGAGAGCATAACAGCCATTAGAGTCTCATGGCCTGGAGCATCTAGGAATGAGATCCTCCTTAAAAGCCTAGGTTTTACCCCTGGCTTACACTCACATACAGGCTCTGGTGTATACCTATCAGGGTAATCACAACCATGGCATTCCCAAACTTCTCCATCAGCATAACCTAAGAATATTGTCCTAGATTCTCTAACCTCCATACTATGCCTCATAGTCCATATTCCAGTTAGTGCTTGAACTAGAGTGGTCTTACCATGATCTACGTGCCCTACAACCCCAATAGTAACCTCTGGCTGTTTTAAATCAAAGCTCACAAGTGAGGCCCTCCTACTCGTAGGCAATAACTAAGTTTAATTGTGCTAGTGCTGTCTTACGCCTCTCAACTCTAGGATCTGGGATCATCCTCCCTCTTACACTCTTCCTAGCTCTCTCACCTCTCCTCTTAGGGTGAAAGCCTGGAGGGCCGGAGAGTAGAATTTCCCACCTACCAGTGCCTGGAACACCTGGATGCATAGGTATACCTGTAGCGTCTGAGCCTCCAACAATCTTAAGTCTTAATCCCTTAAGTCCTAGTAGGCTACCATCAATATAATCTCCTACCTCTAATCCGGCTAATCTCACAGCTATACTCTCATCTACAGAAATCTGCCATGACATTGCCCTGAAAGCCTCGGCCTCAGCCTCCGTTGAGCCTATAGCCTCAGCTAGTAGGCTACTACTAACCCAGACTTCACCTTCAGGTACACTATTATCAATCTTAACCTGGAACGGGATCTTTATCTTCTTACCTTCTATTCTAAATCTTAACGTCATAACGCCTACCTCTTGTAGCTTGAGGGTATCTGCTAGCTTACTATTAACCTTAGCTATTGGTAGCTCACTCCTATCTTGTTCTTTAGTCTTCCTCATTGTATCGCTATACGATATATCGTCTACTCCCTTAACCTTAACCTTAACAGACTCGCCCTTAGCTTTAGGGTCTGATATAACTACTCTTAATGGGGGTCTCTCTTTACTAGCCAACCTATAAGTCTCCTCCACTAGACAACTATTGTCAAACCCTATTAGCTATTTACTTCTCTCTACTAAACTACTTATAGGGGGGAGATTTGAGCGTAGCTGGGAAGCTAAGACAGCCTATAGTGGTAGTCTTAGGACACGTAGATCACGGTAAGACTACGCTACTAGATAAGATTAGGAAGACTGCTATAGCGACTAAAGAATTTGGTGGAATGACTCAACATATTGGCGCTAGTATTGTACCAGCAGATGTAATTGAAACTATAGCCTCACCACTTAAGAAGATTATCCCAGTAAAGTTAACTATTCCAGGTCTACTATTCATAGATACTCCAGGCCATGAGCTATTCTCTAATCTTAGGAGACGTGGTGGTAGTGTAGCTGACTTCGCTATCCTAGTAATAGATATCCTTGAAGGACCTCAACCTCAGACATATGAAGCCTTAGAACTATTAAAGTCTAGGAGGACGCCGTTCGCCATAGCAGCTAATAAGATAGATAGGATACACGGGTGGAAACCTCAGCCAGACGCACCATTCATAGTTAGCCTACAAAAGCAGGATGAGAATGTTAAGAGGATACTAGAGGATAAAGTATACGATATTATAGGTAAATTATACGAGAGGGGGATTTCCTCAGAGCTCTTCACTAGAATAAAAGATTTCACGAAATACGTAGCAATAGTCCCAGTATCTGCTAGAACTGGCGAAGGCATACCCGAGCTTTTAGCTATAATAGCTGGTCTTACACAAAGATATATGAGTGAAAGACTTAAATATGTTGAAGGCCCTGCTAAAGGGGTAGTCTTAGAAGTTAAAGAACAGCATGGACTAGGTAGTGTAATAGATGCTATAATATATGATGGTATACTTAGAGTTGGAGATAGAATAGTCTTAGCTGGTAAGAGTGGACCTATAATTACAAGTGTTAGAAGCCTCTTAATGCCTAGACCACTAGAAGAAATTAGAGCCAGAGAAACTAGGTTTATAAGTGTAAATGAGGTTGTAGCTGCAGCCGGAGTCAGAATAGCGGCTCAAGGATTAGAAGATGCTCTAGCAGGATCACCAATCTATATTATACAAAGTGATAGCGATTTAGAGAAGATGGTAGAGATTGTTAGAGAAGAAGTTAAGAGTATAATTGTAAGAACTGAGAATATAGGTGTAGTTATTAAAGCAGATACTCTAGGAACATTAGAGGCTATAGTAGAAGCTTTAAATAGAAAGAAGATCCCAGTAAGAGTAGCTGATGTGGGACCAGTTAGTAGAAGTGATGTTATAGATGCTTCAATAACAGCTAAACTAGATAAGTATTTAGGAGTAATTCTAGCATTCAACGTTAAAATATTACCTGAAGCAGAAGAGGAGGCATCTAAAAGTAATGTTAAGATAATACAAAGTAATATAATATACAAGCTACTAGAAGAATATGAGGAATGGATTAAACGTGAGAAGGAAGCTGAGAGAATTAAAGCTTTAGAACTGCTAGTAAGGCCTGGGAAGATTAGAATACTACCAGGCTATATATTTAGAAGGAGTGATCCAGCTATAGTAGGTGTAGAAGTCTTAAGTGGGATAATTAAACCAGGCTACCCACTAATGGATTCAAATGGTAGACATCTTGGAAAAATAATGGCATTAAGAGATAGAGATAAAAGTCTAAGTGAAGCTAGGGTAGGATTAAGCATTGCAATATCAATACAAGGGAGAATACTAATAGGAAGACATGTAGATGAAGGCGATATAATCTACACAGATGTACCACCAGATCACGCACAAAAACTAATATCAGAATTCTCAGACATAATATCAAAAGATGAAATATTAACATTAAAGGAAATAGCAGAGATAAAATATCAAGCAGGAGATAAAAATTACCTAACAACACTATTAAAGCTGAAAAAGATAGTAGAGGAGGGATTAAGAAAACCATAATGTCTCATCAGCCTAAACTAAGATTTTAGCTTTAAATATAATAGTCTATACTACAAAATAGAGTTTCAAGTAATATTAAAGATAAATTAATATACCCCCAGTAAACGCTAATATACCAGAGATTAGTAGCTTAATTGCTAGAGATTCTCCAGTATACTTACTAAATGTTCCCGATACTATACTAGCTATAACGGGTCTAATATTTTGGAGAGGTGTAACAATACTAACTCCAAGAGTAGCTAAAGCTATATATCTAGCTATTTGACCTAAAGCTGCAAGAACTCCGGCAATAAAAACCGAACCTAAATACCTTTTATGTGTTTCTCTTAGTGAATAAGATATATTACCTCTTAAGATTGTGATAAGAGCTTCAACTAAAAGCCCCGAAGTGTACGCTATAAATGCTCCTGATACTGGGTCTCCACCCATAATATTTGCTAAACGAGCTATAGCTATAGAGAGTGCTATTAGGAGTCCTGCTATGAGCCCCATGATTATACCTGTAGGATCTAACCTGTTATAACCACTATTACTTCCAACAGCTATAGCTACTGAAGCTAGTATAAGTAGTGAGCCTAGAATCTGGAAAGTCCCTAAATTCTCACCCATTAATACCCCTATAAACATATTATATATTATAAACTATACTAGTTGATAGTAGCAGACTAGCTAAACCTGCACCTACCCTACTTATAGACTTATACATTGAAGCTCTACCTAGAGGAAAGTTCACAACACCTGCTAAAGCATATAATAGCATAATATTTAACCCTCCAATCTTAAAGCCTACAGTTAAAGTGAAAGCTAACATAACGGGAAACCCTGCTAGTAAAGATAGAAAGACTATGTTACTAGATCTCTGATAACCATAACTAGCTATCCTTTTAGTAAAATCATGTAAACCAAAAAAATAATCCTGTCGAGGTAGCTATAAGGTAAGCTATAGCATACTCCATGAACGTAATCCATGCATACTAAGCAATCAAAAGCTTAAATATAACTCTAATATGGAGGAAAAATTTAGATTAGAATAATATATGTTAAGAAGATCTCTTAGTTATTTGAGATACTATTACTGCTACTATGAAGTTTATTATAAGAGCATATAGTGAGATTTCTCCAGCTGGCCTAGCCCATGCTGACGGTATTCCAAAGTACTTTGCTGTTTGAACTGTGAACATTAACACTATGAGAGCTCCTACTACTAAGCCAGCAATTGCTCCATACTTATTTATCCACTGCCTCTTAGTTGGTATTACTGCTTGTAGTAGGGCTGGTAGAACCTGGAGGCCTCCTCCTGCAGCTATAGCTACTATATCGAATATTAAGCCTGGCCTCTGAACTGCTAGAGCCCAGCCTATTAATGCAAATAGTATTATTAGTATTCTCGAGATTAGGACTAAGGAGGATTCACTAGCCTTAGGGTTAATTTTCTGGTACACATCTCTTGTTAATATCATTGATATTGATCCTATAAAGCTATCTAGAGTGCTCATAGCTGCTGCTGCTGCACCTGCAAGTAAGAGTCCGGCTATTACTGGGTGTGTGAGGGTGTATATCATGTAGGCCATAACAGCATCAGCAGAGCCGTAGGCTTTAGTAAGTGCACTTATAAAACCAGGCTCGAGAATTCCGGGTACACCTTTAGCATTTAATACTGCAGCTGTTAAGCCTATAAGCATTGCTGGTATATAGAAGCTGCTGAGGTAGAGAGCTGTTAGAGCCGAAGACCATTTAAGTGTATATGTATCTCTTGCAGCATAAAACTTAATCCACAAATGCGGTAGGATCATAACTCCAACTCCGAAAACTATAATGTTCCCGACTAGTAGCTGCCAATGCCAATTCAATGTTAAGAGTTTCGGATTAACTTCTCTTACTGCTACAAATAAGTCAGTGATTCCTGGGAAGAACTTATATACTATTATTAAACCTGCAAGCCATACTCCAAGGTACATCCATATACCTTGAGCTACATCAGTCCAGTATGCTGCTCTGAGGCCTCCAATAGCTACATACAGTGCTGCTGCTAACACTAATATTAATGAGCCAATCTCATAGGATATTCTACCACCGCTCCCAATACTGATTATTATTCCTAAACCTATAGCTTGAACAGTAATATATCCTATTACGAATATTGCCCATACTATAGCTGTTATAACTCTAAGAAGCTCACTATTATATCTATCAGCTAGGAGATCTGATGGCGATATATAGCCCCTACTCTTACCTAAAATGTATACTCTCTTCCCAATAAGGTAACCCACTATACCGGCAAGAGTAGTCCAAGCAAATGACCCGATCCAGAATGTTACTCCAGCAGTAGCAAAGACAGCAACACTAGTGAGGAATGCGAAAGCACTATGGTAGGTGGATGCTGTTGCTAAGAAGAGAACTAATAATCCAGCCCTCCTACTTAGGAGATAGAAGTCTTCTAGAGATTTTCTTAAGATCTTAGTTGAATAATAGCCTATGATTATCATAAATATTAAGTAGAGGAAGAGAATAGTAGTAACTACTTGCCACGCCTCAACCAACTATTTCACCCCCATACTCTAGCCGCTGCTACTATTATGACAATAACTATTATAATCCATAAAGTGAACGCATAGACTAAAGGAGCACTCATTCCGAGTATTGTAGGGTCAGGTCTATTAAACTGATATACAGCGAGTAGAAGTAAATATGCTACTACAGCTATCAATGTGAGGACTATAGATAGAGGGTTCTTAAAGCTTACTTTAAGTTCTTCTTCTATGCTCAGCGCACACCACCTTTCAAGCATATAGTAACGGTTGAGCATTAATAAATTTTACTGCTCTCTACTCTTAAGCTCTTAAGTAGATGCTAGAGTTGGGTGGTATTATTGAGTATTGTTGCTATAGATGTTGGTGGGACTTTTACAGATTTTATATATGTTAAGAGTGACGGGTCTCTAGGGTACTTTAAAGTTCTCTCAACACCTAGGAGTCCGGAGATTGCTATTATTAATGGTTTAAAGCTTATTGGAGACGTTGAGGAGGTTATTCATGCATCTACTATTGCTACTAATGCTTTGAGAGGTCAGGTTGGCTTAGATCTTCCTAGGGTTGCACTTATTACTACTAGAGGTTTCCGTGATATTATTGAGATTGGTAGGCAGAATAGGCCTAGGCTATATGATCCCTTCTTTGATAAGCCTAGGCCTCTAGTACCTAGGGATTTAAGGTTTGAGGTTGACGAGAGAGTAGATTATAAGGGTAATATTGTGAAGCCTCTGAATATTGAGGAGGTTGAAGCTTTAAGTTTGAAGCTCAGAGAGCTTAATGTTGAGAGTATTGCTATAGCTTTCCTCCACTCATATATAAATCCTATCCATGAGTTTATAGCTAGTAGTATACTAGGTAAGGCTGTAAGCTTTGTATCATTATCTCATCGTGTAGTTCCTGAGCCTAGAGAGTATGAGAGGTTCTCTACAACTGTAGTTAATGCTACGCTAGCACCACTAGTATCTAGGTATATTAGTAGGCTTAGCGATAGACTTAAGAGTATTGGTATTAAGAGACTTCATTTAATGTCTAGCTCTGGTGGTCTAGTAGATGCTAATGAGGTTATTGATAGACCTGTTCAATTCATTGAGAGTGGGCCTGCAGCCGGTGTTGTAGCATCAGCTGAGCTAGCTAAAATACTTAGAGAACCTAATATAATAAGCTTTGATATGGGTGGTACAACAGCTAAAGCTGGAACTATTGTAGACCTCGAGTTTGAGATTACAAGTGAGTATGAGGTTGGAGGAGAATCACATCATGGTAGAATAGTTAAGGGTTCAGGATATCCTGTTAGATTCCCATTCATTGATTTAGCTGAGGTTTCAGCTGGTGGTGGTACAATAATATGGAGAGATGAGGCTGGAGCTCTTAGAGTAGGGCCTATTAGTGCTGGAGCTGATCCAGGCCCCGTATGTTATGGTAGAGGTGGTGTTAAGCCTACATTAACAGATGCTAACCTAGTACTCGGTAGACTTGGAGAATATCTCCTAGGAGGATCTATGAGGCTTGATAGAGAAGCATCTATTAAAGCGTTATCTAAGCTTGGAGACCCATATGAGGTCTCTAGGGAGGCTATAAGCTTGGCTAATCTTGAAATGGCTAGAGCTATAAGACTTGTTACTGTAGAAAGAGGCTTAGATCCTGAGAGATTCACCCTCATGGCATTTGGAGGTGCTGGGCCTCAGCACGCCCTAGATATTGCTGAAGAGCTAAATATTAGAAAGGTAATAATACCACCTCATCCAGGTGTTTTTAGTGCTCTAGGCTTACTAATGGCCGATTGGAGGTTTGAGGCTAGAACCGCCTTCCCCACTAACCTAGAGGATACTTACCGCACCCTTGAGGCTGAGCTAGCTAAGAAGATTGGAAGAGTAGATTACTATGTTAGATATGCTGACGTCAGATATGAAGGTCAAGGCTGGGAGCTTACAATCCCAGTAGGTAGGCCTGCTATAATAGATGATGTTAGGAGAGCTTTCGAGGATAAACATCTATCAATATTTGGGTTCACCCTAAATAGAGATATAGAGGTTGTAGTAGCTAGAGTATTCGCGGTAGTTACGAGAGTTAAGCCTAGAATAGAGCCTCCAAAGCGTCCTAAAGAGTTTAAAGCTAAGAGTAGTAGGCTTACGTATATCCACGATGAGATGGTAGAAGTACCTGTATACTGGAGGGAGGATTTGCCAGTAGGTGCTGTAGTAGAGGGCCCAGCACTGATTGAGGAGTATGACTCAACAACTGTACTATTAGATGAGTGGAGGCTTACTGTTGGGGAGCTTGGAGAGCTTAGAATTGAGAGGTGAAAACTATGGTCTCATGGGAGATTATATATAAGGCCTCAGTATTCATAGCTGAGGAGATGGGTGTAGCTCTTAAGAGATCAGCATTCTCACCTAATATTAAGGAGAGAATGGATCATAGCTGTGCAGTCCTAGACTCTAGAGGGCTTATAGTAGCCCAAGCAGAGCATATACCAGTACATCTAGGATCATTTAGAGTTGGAGTTTCAAATGTCCTAAAGTGGCTTAAGGATAATAATGTTAGCCTTGAAGAAGGAGATATGATTATTCTTAATGACCCCTATATATCTGGAACACATTTAAACGATGTTATGGTTTTAGCTCCAGTCTACTATAAGGGGGAAATTATAGCATACGTAGTCAATAAAGCTCATCAGGTTGATGTAGGAGGCCCTATGCCAGGTAGTATGAATCCAAATGCTAGAACTATATATGAGGAGGGATTAATAGTTCCTCCTGTTAAGATGGTAAAGAGAGGTAGAGTAGACAATGATATTATGAGGCTTATAGTAGAGAATAGTAAAACCCCTAAGGTAACTCTTGGAGATTTAAATGCACAACTAGCAGCTAATAGGATGGGAGCTAAGAGAGTTTTAGAGCTCATAGATAAGTATGGTTTAGAAGAGGTTATTATGGGGTGGTCTAAGGCTATAGATTATGGTAGAAGCCTAGCACTCCTCAATCTAAGAGACTGGAGGAAAGGATACTCTAAGGCAGAAGATTATATTGAGTTAAATGATGAAGATATCACTATTAGAGTATTAGTAGAGGTTAGAGATGATGGTATAAGAGCTGACTATACTGGATCCTCTAGGCAGGTAGATGCTCCTCTAAATGCAGTTTATGGGGTTACATTTGCAGCTACATCATATGCAATAAGAGTTGCTATGAGCTCTGATGTACCAGTTAATGAAGGATTCTATAGTGTAATTGAAGTTAATGCTCCAGAAGGTACTATAGTAAACCCAGTTAAGCCAGCTCCAGTAGCTGGTGGTAATGTTGAGACTAGTCAGAGGATAGCCGATGTAGTTTTAAGAGCTTTAGCAGAACTAGTCCCTGATAGGATCCCTGCAGCAGGCTCTGGGACTATGATGAACGTTATGATTGGAGGTTATGATAATGAGAGAGGCTACTGGGCCTACTATGAGACTATTGGAGGAGGAACTGGTGGAAGACCTGGAAAGAATGGTGTCAGTGGTGTACACGTCAATATGACTAATACTCTGAATACCCCAATAGAAGTAGCTGAGAGAAACTACCCAATAATATATACTACATACATGATAAGAAATGGTAGTGGAGGGAAAGGATTATATAGGGGAGGAGATGGAATAATAAGAGCATTTAAAGTACTAAAACCAGCAAGACTATCAATACTCGCGGATAGATTTAAGAGAGGACCATATGGGCTAAGAGGTGGAGAGCAAGGAAAACCAGGAAGAGTAGTAATTAATAGAATAGATGGTAGAATAGAAGAGAAGCCTAGCAAATTTACAGTAGACTTAAACCCCGGAGACGAAGTCGTAATAGAGACACCAGGAGGAGGGGGATGGGGGCAATAGTAGTTGTATTGTTTAAGAGCTGTAAGCTACATGCGCTCCTATCTTTTGTAGTATATTTTTGAGTATTAAGTGTGGCATATCATGCTTCATAAAAGCATCCATAATCTTCTTCTCAGCACTTCTAAGTATTTCATTTAATGTTGATACACTAATATTCATTTCTACTGCTAACTCCTCTAATCCGAGGGCCCTAGGAATATCATAGTAGCCTTTCATATACGCTTTATATACTGCTTCTTGCTCTTTCTGAGTTAGTAAGTATTTCATTACCTCCTCTATTCCCCCAGAGGTGAGGATTACCCACTCATCTGCTTTACCCCTATCTAGATTTTTATCTAAGTGTAGTAACTCGTGAATAACACCTATAGAGGTTATCATAGATGTTTTTATCATAACCATACTTGGAGTTTTGGTTAGTATACAGTTATCACAGTTA
>JAUQQR010000042.1 GCA_030549835.1 Thermoproteota archaeon | reverse complement strand
GAGTGTCTTGACTCGTAGTTAGCTTTCTTTTCTTAGATTTCATTTAAGTCTATTGTTATTGTGTAGGGTTCTTCTCTGGTCTCAGCTTCTCTCTTTTCTTCTCCTCCTGTTTTAATCTTTTGTATTGTGCTATTCCATTTCTCGCCGCAGGATTCGCATATGAATGCTCCCATTATTGTTATAGTCACTCTACCATATCTATCTGGTATTGGTGATACTAGTGTCCATGTTCTTATGGGGTTTGTAGCTTTCTTCCCACATTTTGGGCATGTAAATGTGTTTTCTCTTTTTCTAGGCAATACTCTACCCTCTAATCTTAATGCTTTCCTGTGAGGTTATTAAGCTATTATTCTTAGTATATAAGGGTTTTTATTTCTTAAACTATGCTTGGTGCTTCCCGCTTGTCTAATGTATTTAGTATTAGGGATGTTAGGGGGCTTTTAGCTCTTGATTCTAGAGGATCTCCAACAGTTAAGGCTATTGTTAGGACTGAAGGTGGAGCTATTGGTAAAGCTATTGCTCCTAGTGGTGCTAGTAGGGGTGCTAGGGAGGCTTTAGAGCTTAGAGATGGTGGTGTCAGGTGGGCTGGTAGGGGTGTAGGCTTAGCTTTATCTAATATAAATGATGTTATATATCCTAGGATTAAGGGGTTAGATGTTAGAGCTCAGAGGATTATTGACTATACGCTTATAGCTCTAGATGGTACACATAACAAGTCTAGGCTTGGAGCTAATACTATTGTAGCTGTAAGCTTAGCAATAGCTAAGGCAGCCTCTGCTCAAACTGGGGAGCCTCTATACAGGTATCTTGGGGGAGTTAATACTAGCATTATACCAGTGCCATTAATGAACTTCATCAATGGAGGCGTTCATGCAGGTAATGAGCTGAGTTTCCAAGAGTTCCTAGTAGCCCCAATAGGGGCAGATAGCTTTACTGAAGCTTTAAGAATAGCTATAGAACTCTACTATGCACTGAGAGAGCTCTTAAAGTCTAAATACGGTAAGAGTGCTATAAACGTAGGCGATGAGGGGGGATTCGCTCCGCCAATGAGGCTAAACGAGGATGCTCTAAGAACTCTAGTAGATGCTCTAAGAGTTACAGGATATAGTGAGAGCCACGTACTACTAGGCCTAGACGTAGCAGCTAACCAGATATATGATAGTAAGAGTAGCTCCTACAAGGTAGACGGTAAGAATATGAGCCCAGGAGAGTTCCTAGACTATATAGTAGACTTAATAAGTAGATACCCAATAGTATACATAGAGGACTCATTCCACGAAGAAGACTTCGAATCATTTAGCAAACTAACAGAGAAGATAGGCTCTAAAGTACTAGTAGTAGGAGACGACCTATACGCTACAAATACCAAGTACCTAATGAAAGGCTTAGAAGTAAAGGCTACAAACGCTACACTACTAAAAATAAACCAGATAGGAACACTAACAGAAGCAATAGACTACGCTAACCAAGCATACAGGAACGGCTTAAAAGTAGTAGTAAGCCATAGAAGTGGAGATAGCGAAGACGACTTCATAGCAGACCTAGCAGTAGCCCTAAACACAGCCTTAATAAAAACAGGAGCCCCAGCTAGAAGTGAGAGAACAGCTAAATACAACAGGCTAATAGAGATAGAAGAAGAACTAGGCCCAACAGCAGTATACCCCGGAAGTAGAGCCTTTATATAACTCGACTACTAACCCATCTCCAGACTCAGAGATTTTGCTCTATCCCTCTAAAGAAATCAAATCATGATATAAGTTAAACTATAATCTAAGCGACAATACTAGATCCTAGAGCTACCCAAGAGGCAGACCTTCAGGCATAGAATCCATACTTAGACTAGGAGACTAGTTAACCCTAAGTAGAATGATTTATAAGCATGCTACAAGAAGTTTGAGACTTCACCTGCAATAGATGAGGTTATGAAGCTATAATGGAGTTAAGGAATGGATCTCTGCTAGTTTATAGGTTTTATTGTTGGATGTGGGTATTCATAGTATTGAGGGTTTACTGGTTTTAGTTTTAGCTATTTAGTTCTTCTATATTCCAGGGTCCTTCTCTCCACATTCTTCTTGCTAGTTCTCCGTCATACTTGTATAGGTTTATTAGTTCTTTTGCCTGTTCTCTCCTGACTCTATGTTCTTCTAGGAAGTTGTTTATTTTCTCTATTAGGTATTCTTTGAGTTCTCCTGTTAGCATTCGCCCGCTCCTATAGTCTTCTTCTATTTTCTTAAGCTTAGAGTCGTCTGGTTCAAAGTATATTTTAAGCCACTGGAATGATACGTCTATATCAGGGTTTCCTCCAAGTTTCCTGTGGAGCTCTACTGTTGGTTGTCCTCCTGAGAATGCGTATTTCATTATCTTAAATCTAACAGTCTTAGGGTCGTCATGGAGGAATATTGCTGTCTCAGGCTTAGAGGAGCTCATCTTACCATCAAGCCCTGTTAGTGGTGGCATGAACTTTGAGTGTATTGCTGTAGTCTTATAGTATCCTAGGCTCTCAGCTATATCTCTCTGAATTCTCCAGTATGGGTCTTGGTCTATTGCTGCAGGTATTAGGCACCTTTTCTTCTCGAAGAATGTTGGAATTATCTGTAGTGAGGGGAAGAATAGGAGGCCAATATTAGTACTCCCTGTGAAGCCGAAGACAGCCTTTACAGTATTAAAGTTGATCTTTTTAGCTACTTTAATAGCCATCGGGTATAGCTTGCCTATATACTCGGTATCATGGAATATGAATGTTTTATCTGGATTAAAGCCTACAGCTATGATGTCTAACGTATTCTCGTAAGCCCATCTTCTAGCCTCACCTAAACTCATGTTTGGCTCGTCAAGATACTTCTCATCATCAGTTATCATAATGTAGACGTTAACATTAAACTTATCTTGTAACCATCTCGTGAATATAAATGGAATCAAATGGCCTATATGCATTGGGCCTGAGGGCCCCCTACCAGTATATAGGAAGAAGCCTTTACCATCCTCGTAATCTCTAAGAGTCAAGTCTAAGTCTCTATGAGAGAAGAATACCCCCCTCCTAAGTAGGACGTGCAACTCCCCAGCTAAATCCTCAATTTTTCTTAAGAGGTCTCGAGTTATAGGCTGCGTACCAAATATGGAGATAAGCTTCTCGTAGTCAACTCTACCCTTAACCTCCCATGGTGTAACTATGAACTCTTCAGCCACAATACTAAGCCACCACATCTATGATTTAAGATAAAGCGTTAGCCGTTTCCCATCCTAGGTTTTTGTAGGTACTCCTAGGATGGGTTGTGCCTCCTGCCCCGCGCTCCTCAGTGGCTACTAGCCACTCCACGCGAGGGTCATGGGCACCCTTTGAGCCCAACGGCACAGGGCTCACATCTATTTTTTATCCCTAGGATAGAATGAGAGAATCAAAGCTTATAAACATTCCCCCCAGTAGAGTAGTGCTTCTCCAAAAATCCTATAAAAACCCTTATAAACCTAACTCACCAAAACAGCTATCAATCCTAAAAACTTTAAGTATAATTGTATCAATGGGCTACTAATGTGGAAGCTCAGAGTAGATTATACTTAGAGCTTGTAAGTGATATTAAGAAGTGTACTAAGTGTCCCCTCCACATGTCTAGAACTCAGGCAGTGCCAGGAGATGGACCTATAAATACTGAGATAGTATTAGTGGGGGAAGCTCCAGGTAAGAGTGAGGATGAGCAGGGAAAGCCATTCGTGGGAGCTGCAGGTAAATTATTAGATAAGTTATTAGAGATAGCTGGACTTGAGAGGAGTAAAGTCTACATTACTAATGTTGTTAAGTGTAGACCCCCGGAGAATAGGGAACCTGAGGATAATGAGATAAAAGCTTGTAATAATTACCTTAGGAGAGAATTAAGTCTAATAAAGCCTAAGCTTATAGTAGCCCTAGGTAGAATAGCTGGAAAAACACTCTATGAAATGTGTGGTATTAGATGGGTTAATATTAATGTAGCTAGAGGTAGAGTAGTTGATTGTAGAACTAATAATTTAGAATTTAAACTAATAGTAACGTACCATCCAGCAGCAGCACTATATAATCCTAATCTTAGAAGTGAGCTAGAGAGAGATTTCAGAGAGCATATAGCAGAGAGTATACGTAGACATGAGAAGACTAAGAGAAAGCTTACCCTAGAAGATTTCAGGCTGTAGGTTCTTTCCTTAGTACTCTCAATATTATAACTAGGGAGGATAAGAGGCCTATAGTGAAAGCAGCTAATATAAGAGTTGTTATTAGTATATAAGAGCGTAAGTTACCCCCTACTACCTGCCCACCACTTGAAACTTCCATAAGTATTGGGGTCTCTCTCATTAGAGGGGTCACTGGTTTTAATAGTATCATCATACTCCATAGTATTGTTGATGCTACAGCCTCCTGCATCATTCTAAGGGAGCCTTCATAATCACCGTACCCATATCTAACAACACTATAGTCTATGTATGCCGGGGCGAGTCCTGATACTAATCCTCTAGTAGAGGATTGAACTGTTAGTAGGGACTGTATCCTAGCTAATTCTTTTATATAATAATCTACCAGCCCCCTCTCTACTACGTCAGGTGGAGTAAATAGTGTTGATAGGCTACGTGAGAATGCTTCTCTATAGAATCCTATACTAGCTAAATAGTTTCCTCTACTAGCCTCTTTTTTAGCTTGCTCTCCTAGGCTTCTAATATTCTCAAGGTATAATCTGAGGTTATTAGCATTCACTGGTCTATAGTTCCTAATTATATAGTCTACTAGTATTGTAGCATAGCTTATTGCGGCTTCAACGTAGTCGCCATATGCTAGAGCTAATTTCTTAACATCACCTTCCCCGATTACAGGCTTATCGTCTCTAACAGCATCAGCTGCCTCAATCCAGATTTTAATCGAGTCTATTCTAGCCTTAGAGTATCCTAGATAATAGGCTATATCATTAGAGTTAGCCCTCTCATTTATTAACCTACCTGAAGTTATAAGACTTGAGTTTGCATCTGCAAGTCTAGTATATGCTGTTGCTAAGAACTCTAAATAGTATATTGAGCCACTCCTAGGCTTAGAGTCTAGCTCAGATTTAAGCTTTGATAGCTCATTATTAAGTATTAATAGCTCACTTCTAGCCCAGTTCAATCCATTAGAATCTATCTGATATGAATAGAATGCTTGTATAGTAGTAACGTAGACTGTAAATGCTAAGCTTGCAGAAGCATAGGGATTACTTCCTAAGAGAGCGTAGGCTCTAGATAAGCTTTGATTTATATTTAAATTAACCCTATAATTCTCAGGTAGCATATTAACTAGCTTTAAAGATTCCTCAATAAAAGCCTGTGATGCTCTACTCATAACTCTATTAAAGTTTACTGGTAGACTATAAGATACATTAAGCATCATCTCGGGGAACCCTGTTATTTTAGAGTATGCTTCAAGGACCCCCGTAGTTGGAATCCTAGAAGTACATGTAGGCGGTATGTCTTGAATATTACTTAATGGTAGTATAAGTGTAAGCCCTCTACCCTGAGCCACCCTACACTTAATATCTACTCCTCCAACTCTAGAAGATAAACCATCTGGAGATATAGCTCCTGTAACTGCGAAGCTCTCAATACTAGTATTACTCATAGCTGACAGCATAATGTAAGATAGTAGAGCTATAGCAAAACTCCCACTAGGGCCTGAGATCTCTTCTCTAGTCATAATCTTAATTATTACATCAAATAATCTCCAGTAGTACCCAGCTAACATACTCCCAGTCATAAAAGCCATTACCATACTCTTCCTTGTAATCTCATCTACATTATATTCTCCTAATTCCCCAGTTACCCTTATGTTTCCAGATCCTGGGAATATAACTGTTACTGTGATATTTATTAAACCTCCACTACTCCTGCCCTCAACTGCTGGCACGATAATCCAGCCTTCTAAAATTATACGTTGCTCTAATTGAGAAGAGTACACCTGTAAATTAGCTACTAGAATCATGGAGACCATTATTAGAGCTACTAAGACTCGATTAATCAATACTATACCCCTATATAAGTAATCTAAAGGAGGTTTTAAATTTAAGGTCTAACATTAATATCTAGCATAGGTGTTAAGATTGCCTAAGAAAGAGGAGCAGAAAGGTCAGGCTAAGCAAGAGTCGGGGAAAACTAAAGAGTTAAGGATTACAACTGTTCATGTAGTAACTAAAGACTCTATTATTAAAAATCAGAGGCAGCTAAGCCTACTATACATAATTGATAAGCTAGGACCAATACATGAGAGGACTCTCCATAGTATAGTTAAACATATACAAGAGCTTGGAGCACCTTTAGGATATAATTTTGTTAAGGTCGTAGACGGGTTATATAGCTTAGAGCTTAAAAATGATCTAATAGCTTTAACGTATGTAGGCTTTATAGATACAGATCCATTGAGGAGGAAGTATAGAACAACTAGTGAGGGTAAAGAAGCCTTAGAGAAGCATAGCGTACCTCCAGGGGTAATTAAAGTTTTAGAGGAGAATAGAGAGAATCTTAAGAATCTAATAGCACTATTTGATAGCCAGATAGACTTACAGCTTAGAAGAAAAACTGAGAGAGAATCGAGGAAGACTCCAAGTTTTAGAATTATGATGAGATGAAGACTCACCCCTACATACTAGATATTGTGAAAAATAGAAGATTCATATTCATATATGGCCCCCCAGGATCTGGGAAGACAAGACTAGGAGTACACTTAGCTAGAGTATCATCTACTCTAGGGTTGAACCCTATAACTATTGGTACTGAAGCAGGATCATCACTAGCCTTCAGGGTTTTTGGGGAAGGTGCTATGATAGCTGTAACTTTAGATGATATGGTTAAGAAGATAGCTAATGCAGTCTTAAATAATAAGTATGTAATAGTTGATACTATAAACTCACTCTACAGGGGAGACCCAGACTACTATTCTAGAAGCTTACTAGCATTATCATGTTCTCTCCTTAGGCTTAAAGGTGGCTTAGCATTAGGTCAAGCCTCAGAGATTAATGGTAAAATCACTAGTCCAGGGTATAAGATTATAGGTAAATACTCTGATATTATAGGTCAACTAATAAAAGCTTCTGATAATAAATTTGTGTTAAAATTTATTAAGCCATCTAAGAGAATTGTAGCCTACAGGATACTAGAGGATGATGTTGAGTGGCTTTAGACTATAAAGTAGTAGATAGTGTCATCGAAGGCTTAATAGTAATACTACCAGCAATGGTAGCAAACGCTGCACCAGTCTTATCTAAAGGTAAGAAACCCATAGATTTCAATAAGAAATTCATAGATGGTAGAAGGCTACTAGGAGATGGTAAGACATGGGAAGGACTAATAGTAGGGCTAACAGCTGGGACTATAACAGGATTAATCCTAGCGCTAATAATGAGAGAATCTATACTCATAGAGATAGGCATACTAGCATCTTTAGGGGCCATGATAGGCGATATAATAGCCTCATTTATTAAGAGGAGGCTTAGACTAGAGAGAGGAGAACCAGCCCCAATACTAGACCAGCTAAACTTCTATATAGGAGCAGTAATCGTATTATACATAGCTGGCTACAGGTTTACTCTAGCAATCCTACTGATCCTAGCCATAATATCAGGGCTTCTACATATACTAGCTAACATAGTTGCCTATAAACTTAAACTTAAAAGAGTGCCATGGTAAAAGTCCTAGACTCTATTAAGCTCCTAATAAAGTAGATCTTAACATATCTCCTAGATCTATCCTATAGTAAGAGCTCGAAGAAGCTAAGAAATAGCACATAGACGACTATAAGGTTTAAGCTCTCATTAAATTTCAGTATAAATATATATATTCATAGTTTTAACTATTGAATAGTTTAGGTCTTAACGAGTGAGGTATAGCGAGGTATTTTATAATATTAGCTATTACACTTATAGTATTAACATCAATAATCTCTTTAACAGTAGCTCAACCTAGCGAGACTGAGGCTAAAAATGCATTTGAGAGTTTAGGTTGTACTGTCTGTCATAATGGTCGTGTTGCCACTACTTGGGATGGAGTTGTTAATTTATTTAAAGAATCTGCTGGTAAATATGCTAGTCTTGACGAATTTGTAGCTAAAGAAATTGGGCCTAGAATTAAGGCGAGTGGTTTTGGAGAACCTAAAACATGGGATGAGCTATTCCAGCTAATGTCAAATCTAGCAGGTAAGTCTGGGGATCCTAGAGTTAATATAGTTAAATCATACCTAGCATCTATTCTAAGTCTTAATATAACTCCAACTACTCCCGTAACAGAGACACCTATAACACCTACAACATTTACGCCAACTCCGACTACTCCTATAGAATATCCTAGAGGCGAGGAGAGGATGATAAGTGGTTTCATATTAGCTATAATGAGTATAGTTATCCTAGTTATAATATCTATTGTAGCACCTATAGTTATAATGAGGAGGTAACGTACTAGGATTATATGAGCTTCTTCTCTTTCTTTAGCTCATACCTATATTTTAAGTATTTATCTTGTGGAGAAAATTTTTGGCGGGTGAGGTACTATTAGCTCCCTTCCACAGTACGGACATTTATCTTTTCTTAGGGTGTATCTACCGCAGTTTACGCATTTCCTCATAAGCCATCTCAACTTTTAACCCTCTATTGTTTAAGTCTTTCAAAGCTAAGTTCTACTCCTTGTTTTTAGATTCTAACTCTACGTCTCTCGATATTTTTGCGAGAATATTTTCAAGTATTTTATAGTCATAACCTTCTAAGTTTATTCTATATCGTGAGGCTCCTATTGTGTATATTCTAGCTTTAACATTTTCTTCAAACTTAATAGCTTCATTTATCTTTCCTAGAACAGCTTTAACTCTATATACTCCATCTCCAGCTTTTGATTTTAAAGTGAGAATTCCCGATATTTTAGCTACTTTAGGTTTAATATAAGTCTTTACTATATCCATTAATGATTCTAACCACTCTACAGGTATCTTAGCATCTCCTAATACTTTCACGCCTTCTATAGCCGCCATCTCTAAGCCTACTAGAGGATCGCCATAAGCATCTTCCAACCTCCATATATCCTCTTGGTAAGCCTCATCAACACTCTTACCCAACTTTTCAATTAAGCCTGATATAAGTGTAGCTGCCTAACGCAGCTGTTTCTGGTTTTATATCTGTTAATAT
>JAUQQR010000041.1 GCA_030549835.1 Thermoproteota archaeon | reverse complement strand
AAACTCCCTAAAAAGAATAGAAAGTTCTTGATGTTTGATGCAGTTAAAAGAGATTAAAAGTTTTCGGTGTTATTGCTTTTAGGTGCTCTTTTATGTTGTTTTTGATTGTGTGTGTTGCTATTATTAGTAGTGATACTAGTATTGTTGCTATTATTAGTGGTATGGTTGTTTGGTAGTTTATGGTTTTTATTATTGTTGGTAGTGTTAGTAGTTGTAGTATTACTGCTAGGGTTAGTGCCCAGTGTGTGTGTCTGTTTTGTATTAGTAGGAAGCTGCCTAGTGTTACTCCTATTGCTATTATTAGCTGTGTGAGTGTTATTATTGAGTTTAGTTTTAGTGTTTCGAGTGTTAGTTGTAGTGCTGATAGTAGTACTATTATTGTTACTGCTGGTCTTGATAGTATTAGGTATGTGTTATATGCGTTTATTCTAGGCTCTATCTGCTTGATTACTCCTATTGCTATTTCGTATGAGGTCATAACTTTACTTATATTATCTTCTTCTATGGATTTAAGGATGTGGCGGCCTATGTCTTTAAAGTATACGTCTATATCTACTCCGATGGTGTTACTCTTGAATTTAAGCTTCTCTATTGTAGTTACTAGGTGGTTTATTCTCTCATAGGCTATTCTCCAAGATTCTTCAGTTTTAGCCTTCTCATATGTTAATGTTAATGCCTTATACAATTCTGGTATACCATAGATAAGCATACTAGACACCTCCATTAAAGGGAGTAGGAAAAAGTATGGTTTTAACATTTATTAACTTCAAAATTCTATAGTTAGAGGGATTGAGTGTTATAGGTTTAAGGTGTATTGTGTTGCCTTTAAGCTTTGAGGATGCTTCCCTAAAGTCTCAGATGTTTCTTAGAGAGTTAGAAGCTCCTTTTGTTGGTAGGCATGAGGAGGCTCTTGTTATTACTCTAGCTCTACTCTCTGGGGAGCATGGTGTACTTATTGGGGAGCCTGGTACAGCTAAGAGTGCTATGGTTAGGAGGGCTGCTAGTCTCTTGAATGCACGCTTCTTTAAGTACCTCTTAACTAAGTATACTGAGCCTAGTGAGTTATTCGGTCCAATTGATATTAGGGCTTTGAGGAAGGGTGTTTATGCTAGAGTTACTAGAGGTAAGCTATCTGAGGCTGAGATAGCATTCCTAGATGAGATTTTTAATGCCAGTAGTGCTGTCTTAAACTCTCTCTTAAGTATAATGATGGAGAGAGTAGTTTATGATGGTTACACAGAGATTAAGACCCCGCTATGGAGCTTATTTGGAGCATCTAATAGGGTTCCAGAGGAGCCTGAGCTTGAAGCACTCTATGATAGGTTTCTCCTTAGATCTTATGTTAAACCACTAGATCAAGACCACTGGCCTGAACTCCTTGAAGCCTCATGGAAGCTTGAAGTAGGGCTTATCGAGGAGCCTAAACCTATACTAAGTATTGATGAGCTTAGAGGAATCTATGCTAATGTCTTAGATGTAAACCTTAATAATATAAAGTCTCACTTCATAAAACTACTACTTACACTAGAAGAGAAGGGATTACATGTTACTGATAGGAGGAAAGGTAAGATATTGAAGGTTATAGCCGCCCACGCTCTCCTAAATAATAGGAGAGTAGCTGTAGAAGATGATCTAATTATATTAAAATACACAGTACCTAGAGCCTTAGAAGATTTTGATAAAATTCAGGTTATACTAATGGAGGAGCTTAGGACTAAGGAAAGGGTTCTAAGAGAGCTTAATGAGATCAAGGTAAACGTTAAGATAGCCGCCTCCAAGATTCAGAGTATAGGCCCATTTGATCCTAGATTAACAGACTACTATAAGAGTCTAAGGATAGCTAAGAATAAGATCTTAAGCTTAGTCAAAGACTTCGATGACGACGATGATATTAGGAAGCTAGCTAGTGATCTAATAAATGAGATAGATGATTTACTAGACATGATAACAGCTAAGCTTAATGTTTAGAGGATGAGGTATTTGGAGAATAATAAGCTTAAAAAGAGTGTTATAGAGGGCGTAGGAGTAATAGGAGATATTAGGAGGTATAGGGGGTCTAAAATCCTAGAGTTAGCTTATAAGCTAGCTAACCGGAAGCTTCCAGATATATTTACATTAGAGCTTGCAGTCGACATATTCTATGTCTTTAATCTACCATTACCATCACTAGATGAGAGTATAGCTAAGGATATTAAGGATAAAGGGGAGTTAGAAGAGTTAACATTTAGAGTCCAGCTAGTCTCAAGTCTAATCTCAAGCTCTAACCTATGGAGAGTTAAGCCATATACTGTAGCTGATAGTGTTACTAGTATTGTAGCATCAGCATCGCTAATAGAGAGATTATCTAGAATGCTTAGCTCTAGGAGGGAGGGAGGATTTAGTGACATAGACAAGAGTAGAGAGGAGGCTAGTAGAGGAGATAAGGGATTAGAAGAGCTTGTTAATAAGGCATTAGATCAAGTAGAAAGAGATGTTAAAGTAGCTAAAGATGCTAAGAGGCTATTAACTAGTATAGCTGCGGGTAAGGGGTCTATACTTGCTTTTGACGAGTCTATTGAGGAGATTATGAGGTTAGCTAGAGAAACTGATATATCTAAGGTTTTAGAGAAGATAGAGGGGATTAAGATCCCAGCGCCTAAGGGGAAATTTGAGAAGTTTGGTAGAGGTTGGATTGATGGTGTTGAGATTGGGAGTGACTTAGAGAGACTACACTACTCTCAACTCTCACTACCATGGATATACTTCTTAGCTCTCTTTGCAGATTCTCAGCTTTTACTCTACAATAAGGTTATTCATCAGTCTAGAGGCCCTATATATGTTCTCTTAGATAAGAGTGGTAGTATGGTTGGGTCTAAGATTGATTGGGCTAGAGCTGTTACGATAGCTTTACTTAAGAGAGCCGTATCTGAGAGTAGAGGCTTCTATGCTAGATTCTTCGACTCAATAGCATATCCTCCTGTGAGTCTTAAGCCCAGCTCTAAGGTATCAGATACTATTAGGATATTATCATACCTAGCTAGAGTTAAAGCTGGAGGTGGTACTGATATAGCTAGGGCTATAGTATCTGCGTGTGAGGATATAGTAAGGGAGGGGGGTAAGGTTAGCGATATAATACTAATATCTGATGGAGAAGATAGGATATCTCCAGACCTACTATCTAGGATGCTAAAGAGGGCTAATGCTAAACTACACACTATAATGATCCAGGGGCATAACGTATATTTAAAGCAGATATCTACTAGATATATGACTGTTAAGAAGCTTGAGTCAAAGGAGATGCTTAAAGTCATAGACTTCATATAGCTTATATTCTATAGCTTAACTTGCTGTAACTGCTCTAATACATAGCTTCTAATCTCATCTAGGCTTGGTAGATCTCTTACTAGCTCACCATTCTCCATATACTTTACTAAGAGGGGTCTAGCCACACTACCATCTCTACATATAACTGTCCTGTTATCATCAAATGGTCTCAGGTACTCTTCATTTACACTACATCTATAGACTTGCAGAGCTACTGGAATCTTGCCTCTCTTAGCTCTAGGCATCCACGAGCCATTACTATAGACTTCAACAATGTCTGCACTTAAGTCTACACTAGGAGCTGATGCTATAGATGTTCCTACGCCGAAAGCATCAGCAACATCCTTTAACTCATCTATGTCAAGTTCATCTAATCCACCACTAACTATTATCTTCACATGCTTATAGCCCATTCTGTCTAGTGTCCATCTAACCTCTTCAACTATATCCCTCATCCTACCCCTCCTACTCCCGGGAGTATCTAGCCTAACACCATATAGTTTATCTCCTAGGAGCTCTGCAGCCATTAGAGACTCTACTCTCTCATCAAGAAACGTATCTGCTAAGGCTATGACTGGAGTCTCTCCTCCAAAAGTCTCCTCAAAAGCCTTCCAAGCCTTCCTCTGGTCCCCGAATACTATTATGAGTGCGTGGGGCATAGTGCCTCTAGGTGTTAACTCTAGGTATTTCTTAGCTAGTAAGCCGCTGACAGCGTCAGCCCCACCTATATATGCAGCTCTATCAGCTGCAGGATATACTGCTGGGTGTAATGCTCTTAATCCAAAGAATAATACAGTTTTATCTCCAGCTCTCTTCTTAATCCTAGCTGTTTTAGTAGCTATACTACTAGAAAACCTTAAGACTCCCAGGTATGCTGTCTCGTATAGGGCCATATCACTAAATCTACCCTCAATAAGCATTAGAGGGTACTTCCTCCTAAATATAGTCCCCTCTGGGGCACTATAGATGTTTAAAGGTTTACCCTTTAGTATAGCTAGAGCCTCTTCTAGTCCAGCGAATACAGCCCACTCATAGCCTTTAGGTAGAGAGTATGAGTGGACCTGCATTCTAACACTAACATCACTATAACCATACTTATCTACTAGAATCTTAGTTCTATAGAAGTATATATCAGTAGCTTCTCCACCTAGAATCTCATCAACACTAGCTACATATAGCTTAGGCTCTCTCAAAATAAGACACCAGTGGTTTAAGAATTAAGTCTGAGCCTATAAAGTAAGTTGATAAGCTGAGAAGTAACAGTGAAGCTAATACCTCGGTAATATCTCCAAAATCATTCTCCATATTAAAATCCTAGTAACCCACAGCATAAAAGATATAACTTCCCCTCAGCACTTCTCTAAGAGGTGCGGTGACTAGAGGTGTCTAAGCCTACAGAGGTAACAATAAAGATAAGGAGGAGAACACCAACAGCAACAACATTAATAAGAAAAGCTGCAGATGAGTTAAAGAAAGCAGGATATAAGAGAGTATACCTAGACCCCGTTCAGGGAGCAGTACAAGTCAAAGTAAATGTACAGTTATCAGCTGGAGCAGCACCTAGGACACTAACTCTATACGCTGTCTAAAAGTAATTACTTAATCACTCTACCTACTTTTTCTCTAATATTATTCGCGATATTAGGTTTGACAGCTTTTTTGGTGAGTTAGGTTTATAAGGGTTTTTGTAGGATTTTGGAAAAGTACTACGCTACTAGGAGGGGAATGTTTATAAGATTTATTCTCTCATCCTATCCTAGAGATAAAAACTAAATGTGAGCTTTTGTGCCGTTAGGCCCAAATGGTACCCGGGACCCCCGCGTAGAGTGGCTTGGTAGCAGCTGCGAATAGTGGGGCAAGAGGCACAACCCATCCTAGGAGTATACAGAAACCTAGGATTAGAAACGGTAATCTGTCCCTATACCATCAATACCTCTCCATATAAGCTTTATCATAGTCTCCTCATTATTCACAGTCCAGGCTACAACTTTAAGTTTAAGCTTATGAGCTAGGTAGTACAATGTCGCATTTTAGCCTAGAGCAGTCTATTATCTTACCTGGAGGCTTGAAGTATATTAGTCCAGCCTCTAGCCTTTTAGTCTTAGCCTCTAATACTGCATCTTCATAGAAGCTTATTATTGCTATTTGGTTTAAATATCTTAGCCTTAATATATTATCTATTATAGATTTAGTATCTGCTAGATTCTTGACTTCAATAAATAGAGCTATCTTATCTCTTGAAGCTTCTATTTATTCTTCAAGCGTTGGTATAGGCTCACCTCCCATAGTTAAGCCTCTTAATTTACTAATAGCGTACTCTCTAATGTCAACTTGTTCTCCACTATCAACTCTAATTATGGAATCATGAGATGCTACTGGTATATTATCAGCTGTTAGCTGTATATCAAACTCTGCTATATCAGCCTTAAAACTTATAGCCTCATCTAGGGCTCTCAAGCTATTCTCTCTAGCGAGGCCTGCAGCCCCCTATGGTCTGCTATGCTGAAAGGCTTCCTTGAGAGACTCTATTATCAGCATTAATCATCGCCTTCACTATATCTCGTATACCTGGCTATCTCTTGTGGAGTCTTGAGGGCTATGGCCAGTGCTCCGTATAGTCCAGAGTCTTGATCGAATGTTGCTCTCCTAATTGGCGGAGGTTCTAGTAGACTATACTCTCTAATATACTTCATTATGCCTGGAGCTATTAGATCCTCATTGTAGATGTATATGCTTCCACCTATGAATATAGCTTCTGGGTCATAGACTGCTATGAGGCTCGCTAACCCGGCTGCATGTACTCTATTAAGGTAATCTACTAGGTTTAAAGCGAATACGTCGCCCTCCCTAGCTAGCCTATACAGGATCTCTGAGCTCATACCTCCACTTAATGCTATCTCCCTACCCTTAGACGTGTATGTTGACTCTAGGGCTTTCAGCTTAGCTAGCTTACTAATATTTGATCCGCCGGCTAAAGCCTCCCAGTGTCCTAGGCCTCCGCAGCCACACTTTAAGCTACTATTTAAATCTAAAACTATGTGTCCAGCCTCATGTGAGTTACCTCTCCTACCAACTAGGAG
This sequence comes from Thermoproteota archaeon, assembly GCA_030549835.1. Lineage (GTDB taxonomy): Archaea > Thermoproteota > Thermoprotei_A > Sulfolobales > Acidilobaceae > DSZV01. The sequence continues at coordinate 3,586 of JAUQQR010000041.1, read as the reverse complement.
GTGCCCGTCTACAATTGCTCCAACTCCAATACCAGTACTTATAGTAACGTAGACTATATCATTCAACCCCCTACCATTACCTAGAATATACTCGCCCCAAACAGATGCTACGCAATCGTTAGCAATATAGACTGGGACATTGAAACTTTTATATATAGGATCTCTTAGTGCAAAATCTCTAAGAGGATTATTAGGAGTGCCGGTAACCCATCCTCTAACTAAGTCTAGTGGGCCTATACTAGCTATACTAGCTACATCAAACCTATAGTCTCTAGCATATCTAATAATAGCATTAGCTACAGCGTATGGGCCTCCATTGCGGGGAGTATCAATAATGGCTCTATAAACTAGATCTAAACCGTGGAAGATGGCAATTCTAAGCTTTGAAGCTCCAACATCGACAGCTAAGACTCTTAAACTTGAATCCAAAAATTCCACCAGTATAGTTTAGGTCTTAGAAGCTATTAACCTCTGTAGATAGAGCTTCTAATAGAGCCTACTATACCAGCTATGAGGCCTACAGCTAGGGGGTAGTATACTAGTGGTAGTATGACGCCGAAGTATCCTAGAAGCTCATAGTATATATTAAAGCCAAGAGAGCTACCACCTGAGATGAGATATGATATAAGGAATCCTAGAATACCTGCCTCAAGCCCAGAGTAGAGTGAGCTTCTAAAGCCCCCAATAATAAGCCCTAGAAATGCCCCCGATAATGTGACGCTAGCAACTATACTTATAGGGGGAGGGGCTACGTATAAGACTATTAATAGTAATATGCTAGAAGTTAAGATAATAAGTCTCTGTGTAGCAAAATCTCTAAGCTTAGACAAGTATACCACCTAGTATAAGCGTATATAAGGAGATTTATATAATGCTCTATTATTTAACCTCTCAGGGGAGCATTGCTAGTTGGGGGTGCCTCCTATATGCGTCTTAGAGCTCTAGGCTTAATCCTAGTAGCTTTAATATCTATAGTTCTCCTCATAGCTCCAATAGTTTACCCGATCCTCATAGTATTCCTTGATCCATTTCATGGAGTCGCAGGCTCTGGTCTAGTAGGGTTACCTGAGGGGTCTATAAGAGCTCCTGGAGTCCCTGGGGAGGCTGTAGTCTACTGGGACTCTGCTGGTGTTCCTCATATTATCGCATCTACTGATGAGGCTGGATTCTATGCTCTAGGCTATATATCAGCTTACCTGAGATTATTTCAGATGGATCTATTTAGGAGGCTACCTCAGGGTAGGCTAGCTGAGCTCGTCGGGAGTGCTGGGCTGGATAGTGATAAGCTTATGAGGACGCTAAACCTAGATGATGCTATTAGAGATTCATGGGCTAAGATTAAGGTCCTGGAGGATCCAGACGCTGAGAGTATTGTTAAAGCTATAGAGTACTATGTTAGGGGAGTCAATGACTTCATATCTAGGGTTAGTATTAGAGATTTACCAGTAGAGTATAGGCTCCTCGGCCTCAAGCCCGAGCCTTGGAGTCCTGAAGATGTAGTTGCTATACAGAAGCTATTCACAATGATGCTAGCATGGGATACTGACGACTTAGTCTTAAATGAACTTGTTAGGAGGTGGGGGCTAGATATTATACTAGACTTAGATATAGTTGGTAGAGTGAAGACAACACCCCAGGCATCATGCAACCACGCTATCCCATGGCCCGGCTACAATTACACTATAGCATTGCATAGTTATAGTGTCATAAAATCAACGCCTAGGTTTGAGAGCTCACAGCAAACCCTAGGCTTCATTGAGAGGGCAAGTAGATGGATTAATATAGTGAGAGGTTTAGGACTATCTAATAATTGGATTATAGGGGGAGCTTATACTTTAAGCGGTAAGCCTATAGTAGCTAATGACCCCCACCTAGCTCTCACAGCTCCAAGCCTATGGATGCTAATACGTATAGAGACTCCATCAGTTAAGGTAGCTGGGGTAACTGTAGCTGGAGCTCCAGTAGTAATTATTGGTAGGAATGAGAATATAGCGTGGGGCTTCACTAACGTTATGGGCGACTTCGTAGACTTCTATTACTACAAGTGGAGTGGAGACCGGTACCTCTATAGAGGTGAGTGGAGAGATGCTACCCGTAGATTTGAGCTTATTAGAGTATGGGATCCAGTAAGTAGGAAGTATAATATAGTTAACTATACTGTACTAGAGACCATTCATGGTCCAGTATTAGAGAGTGATGGAGAGAGGTATGCTGTAGCCTTCACTGGTAGTACGCCCAGCTTAGAGCTATTATTCATATGGGGTATTAATAGGGCTCAGAGCGTAGCTGATGCTTTAAAAGCTCAGAGATACTTTACAGCACCAGTACAGAATTTTGTTGTAGCAGACACTATGGGTAATATAGCGTACTCACCTACAGGAGCATTTCCACAGAGATTGAATATGCCAGTATTCAAGGTGGGGGATGTTATGCTAATTAATAGAGGATTTCTCCCATACAATGGTAGTATTGGGGAGGGTGAGTGGCTAGGCGTAATAGAGTATAGTAAGCTACCAATACTATTAAACCCACCAACACCATATATTGTAACAGCAAACTCTAAGCCTTGGGATGGAGACTGTGGACTACACATAGGATGGAATTGGGCTGATAGGTTTAGGCAAGATAGGATAATACAGCTTCTAGACGAAGCTTTAAGAATTAAGGGTAAGGTGAGTATAGAAGATGTTATGAGGATACAGACAGATGCAAGCACAGATCTCAGTCTAAGAGTATACCTAAACCTCCTACTATCCCTAGTAGGTGAACCTAGAGGCTTAGAAGGAGAAATAGTTAATAACTTAAGAATATGGCTTAGGGAAGAGGCTAGTACAAGCATAGATAGATGGGAGCCTAGCATAGTATTAACATGGATATGGCTATTCCATAGGAGCCTATGGAGTAAAATATATGGGGGAGAGTCTAATGTAGGGTTCTTTAGGTTAGAACATGCTGAGAGACTATTAGAGCTCTATATTAAGGGAGACAGTAGAGCCTACAAGTACCTTGCTAGAGGTGAAGCCGAGAACATAGCATTAAATACTCTAAGAGAAGCATTAAGTATACTAAGAGAATACTATAAGACAGGAGACTACAAGAAGTGGATCTACGGAAAAATACACTACTTCAACCCACAACACCCCATAGTGAAAGGACTCAGTTACACTAATATCGAGGCGCCCGGAGGACCCTATAGTGTAAACCCAGCAATGCCAGCAATAATAGATGAAGTTATAGGAGCGCCCGTGAGGAGTGGAGCAAGTGTAAGACTAGTAGCAGACCTATCAGTAAAAGAGATAAATGTAGCACTACCAGGAGGAAATAGTGGGAACCCACATAGCAAATACTACCAAAACCACTACCAAGAATACTGGGCTAAAAACACATACTATAAGATAGTAATAGGACAGGAAGTAAAAGAATACGTGAGCAAACTAGTAATAAAAGGAGAATAGAACAATATTAAAGACCCTAATTAAAACCACCATAAACAACCTTAAATTTAACCTTAAACCAATAAGACAACAACTAAATAAAAGGCAAGGTGATAAGAAGTGAAGAAAGCAATAAGCCCAGTAGTAGCAAC
>JAUQQR010000007.1 GCA_030549835.1 Thermoproteota archaeon | reverse complement strand
CTATCTAGTGATATCATAAATACTCCTATATACTTCTATTAGAGAATGTTGTTGCTCTAAGAGAAATCTCTGTTAGATCCTCATCAGATAATATGATATTAGTCTTAAGCCTACCATAATCTTTATGGACTACTGTAACGGGGACATTTGATATAGCGAATACATCAACAATATTATCATCCATGAGTAGAGCCTCTAAAACACCGTAACCATTCTGATGCCTATCAATTATATGCTTTAATGCTTTACTCTCAGCTCTCTCAGGCTCTAATGATAGCCTACTAAGTTTTAGGTATGTTGTCACAACGTGGACTCAAGCCTCGAGGTATGTAGTTCCTGTACTAGATGTGCTCGTTAAGTATGATCCTGAAGTTAAGAGAATAGCTTTAGTATGGAAAGAAGATGAGTTTAATAGGCTAGTAGCAGAGGGTGTTAGAGTCAAAGCTCGAGAACTAGGCTTAACTATAGTTTATGATAGATCTTTCCCAATAGGGACTTTAGATTTTACACCTATCCTAGTAGAGCTTCGAGCTATTAAACCTGATGTAATAATAACCAGTAACCATTTTGTTGACGGTCTTGCAATTACTAAACAAATGGCTGATTTAAAGGTTAACGCTAAATTAATAGCAGTTAATGTTGCTCCAAGTGTTCCAGATTACTATAAATCTTTAGGGTTATTAGCCGAAGGTATAGTGTTCCCATCAGAATGGGAGCCTGGAGTATGGTGGAGTCCGGAGCACGCTAGAAAATTCGACCTAGAATTTTATGGGCCTCTACCTCAAGAGTTTCACATAATGTTTCTAGGTATGCATAAGGAGGAGCCTACGGAATACTCTGCATCATTAGCAAACGCTATAATACTACTTGTTAAGGCTATTAAGTTAGCTCAGAGTCTAGATCAAGATGCTGTAAGAGAAGCGTTTAATAAGATGGATATAATGACATTCTTCGGTATATTCAAGATAGACCCAGCAACTGGGTTCCAGTTAGGTCATATAAGTGTTATTGGGCAATGGCAAGACGGTAAGAAAGTAATCGTATGGCCTCCTGAAGTAGCTACTGATAGGCTATACTACCCTGTATTTACATGGGAGGAGAAAACTGCTGGTAAAAAAGCTATCCCATAATTTTAATCTTTACCAAACTACTAGTAGTTATGAGGTGTAGTTTATGGCTGAATCTAGTGTTATGGAGAGGTATAAGGGTAGGCCTATTAGTAAGCTTATTGAGGAGGGTTACTATAGGCCAGGTGAGAGTCTACGTGTATCCTATATTAGAGGCTGGGATCTTCATGTTAAAAGTAAGAGCTGGCAGATTGAGGGAATTTTAAGGATGTTATTCCATGTTCTAGATCCAGAGGTTGCTAAGGATCCTGAGAGGCTTATTGTTTATGGGGGTACTGGTAGGGCTGCTCGTAGCTGGGAGGCTTTTGAGGCTATAGTTGACTCTTTAATGGAGATGGATGAGGATGAGACGCTTGTTGTTCAGAGTGGTAAGCCTGTTGTAGTATTTAAGACTCATAGGATGGCTCCTAGAGTAGTTATTAGTAATGCTATGCTAGTTCCTAAGTGGGCTGACTGGGATATATTCTGGGAGCTTGAGCGTAGAGGATTGACAATGTTTGGTCAAATGACTGCTGGCTGCTGGTCTTATATTGGGACTCAAGGTATACTTCAGGGGACTTATGAGACATTTGCTTTCGCTGCAGAGCAGCATTTCCCAGAGGGTACTCTTGAGGGGAGGCTTGTCCTAACAGCTGGTTTAGGAGAGATGGGCGGAGCTCAACCTCTAGCAGTTAAGATGAATGGTGGTGTAGCTATAGTTGCTGAAGTTGATAAGAGAATGATTGAGAGAAGAATAAGACATGGATACCTAGACACATGGACTGATAGCCTAGATAAAGCTCTAGACATGGCTCTCACAGCTAAGGAGAGGAGAGAGCCTTTAAGTATAGGTCTCCTAGGTAATGCTGCAGAGGTTTATAATGAGATACTAAAGCAAGGAATAATACCAGATGTCATTACTGACCAAACACCAGCCCATGATCCCCTAAGCTATGTACCATTAGGCTTAAGTGTTGAGGAAGCTGAAAAGCTTAGAGTAGAGGATCCTGAGAAGTATAAGAGGATGGCTCTCGAGAGTATGAAGATACATGTTAAGGCTATGGTAGAGTTTAAGAGGAGAGGCTCAGTTGTATTCGAGTATGGTAATAACATTAGGAAGATGGCTTACGAAGCAGGATATAAAGATGCATTTGAATTCCCAGGATTTGTACAAGCATATATAAGGCCAATGTTTGAGGAGGGGAGAGGACCATTTAGATACTCGAGCCTCACAGGAAACCCAAGAGATATATATAGGCTAGATGACGAGATAATAGCTACATTTAAAGATAATAAGAGGCTTGTAAGGTGGATTGAGAAAGCAAGACAATACGTTAAATTCCAGGGTCTACCAGCACGCGTAGTATGGCTAGGTTATGGGGAGAGAGCTAGATTCGGTAAAATAATGAATAGCCTAATAAGACTAGGAGAAATAGGGCCAATGTGGATTGGTAGAGACCACCTAGACTCAGGAAGTGTTGCAAGCCCATTTAGAGAAACAGAGGGGATGAAGGATGGAAGTGATGCTATTGGAGACTGGCCAGTACTAAACGCTCTATTAAACGCCTCAGCTGGAGCAACATGGGTATGCTTCCATCACGGTGGAGGAGTAGGCATAGGATACTCTATACATGCAGGTTTCGGTTTAGTACTAGATGGGACAAGAGAATCAGAAGAGAGAGCCGAGAGAGTATTAACAGTTGATCCAGGACTAGGAGTCGTAAGACATGCAGATGCGGGCTATGAGAAATCTAAGAAGATAATATGCGAGAAAGGAATAAAAGCCCCCATGATAAAATGCTCGTAACACTACTCTAGCGTATTCACGTTTCTTCCTCCCCCCATACAATTTATTTAATAGCTAACTATTGTGATACTTTAATATGTGAAGAAAGGGATTTAATAGGGGAGATAGCGTAGTTTATATGCCTAGGTATGCCTTAACTACATCAATCTTCTTAGATACTATCTCATCTTTCGAGCCTTCAGTAACTATTCTACCCTGCTCCATGACATATACATATTCGGCTCTATCTAGGGCTATTGCTATGTTTTGTTCTACTAGGAGTATTGATACTCCTAGCTCTCTCATTATGCTCTCTAGAGTTTCAGCTACACTCCACGCAACTTTTGGTGCTAATCCTTGGCTTGGCTCATCTAATAGTATAATTTTAGGTTTAGACATTAATGCTCTAGCTATTGCTAGCATCTGCTGCTCACCTCCGCTTAGGGTTCCAGCTTTTTGATTTAACCTCTCCTTTAATACTGGGAATAGGTTGAATACTATTTCTAAACTATCTCTCATCTTCTCTCTAGCCCTCCTAGTATATGCTCCCATCTGTAGATTCTCTAGTACAGTTAAATCTGGGAATAGTCTCCTACCTTCAGGGACCATTGTTAGACCTAAATCAACCTTTACATGTGGGGGTAGCTTTGATACATCTCTATCATAGAGTTTAATTGAGCCCTCTATAGGTATTGTAATACCCATTATGGTTTTAAGCAATGTAGTTTTACCAGCACCATTAGGTCCTAAAACAGCTACTATACTACCCTCAGGTAGTCTTAAGCTAACACCCCTTAAGACCTGTATCTTACCATAATATAACTTAATATTAGAGCATTCTAAGGCTATAGTCATACTGACCACTTCTTACCAAGATATATTTCTTCTAGTATTGGGTTTCTTAAGACTTCCTCAGTCTTACCTTCAAGAATCTTAGAGCCTTGATGGAGTACGGCTACTCTCTCAGCAAACCTAACTACAGCTCTCATAACATGCTCAATGAGAGTAGCTATAGCAATATTCTCCTCATCTGAGATTCTCTTAAGTAGTAGCATTAACTGATCTACCATTGATGGAGGCATACCTGCAACTATCTCATCTAAGAGTAGAATTTTAGGCTTTGATGATAGGGCTCTAGCAAGCTCTAATAGTTTAAGCTCTGGTACTGTAAGTTTCCCAGCTAGCTCATCTCTCTTATCATATAATCCTACTAGCTTAAGCATATGATCAGCTATTTCTAAGGCCTCTCTAACACTTATCTTCCCATATAGGGGTCCAAATAATGCTCCAATAGCTGCATTCTCTCACACTGTTAGCTTAGAGCTCAAAGTAAAGAGTGTTTAGATGAGAATCTAAGAGATTACTAAAGAATTTAAAGGAATATACTTACATAGAGATCACATGAATATTCTATTAAAAACAATGTATTTATGGTTACAGGCTTAATCTTATTAGTTTACGGCTCTCTAAGTATATCATCCCAGAATTTTTTATCATCCACTCTACCAACGATTATTGCCTTAATTTTATATTCAGATATTACCACAGTATGTGGTACACCTGTCACATCAGCTGGCCTAGCCCCCCCTTTAAGCTCTAAATCTACTAGTTTATAGAATATATTATATGCTTTACTATCGACATCTATCCATAACGGCTTATAAATGCTTCTATAATACTCAGTGAAGAGTTTATCCTGGATTTTACAGTGAGGGCATGTTGTTAAGCCAAACATTATTATCGCCTGTCTACTTCCAATACCATAGCTATCTCTTATATCCTTAATAAGATCTCTGCATATATTTTCATCTATGTTTATAGCGTATAAGGGTTTAGAGCCCATGTATAGTGTGACTTCTCCAGTAGTAACTATTGGGGTTTCCAGTATGGTCTTTAATATTATAATAGAGGCTATGGCTACAACCACTAATAGAGTAACGAGTAAGTATTTATACTTAAGTTTCAACTACTAGCCACCACTATTACTAACGGTTAGTAAAATTTTAGTATATATATGGCTATTATTATGCTTATTAATCCTCCTAGAGCTCTAAAATACTCTCTCCTATGTACTATTAGCATGTACATGTTCGGTATTAGTGTTACTCCAATGAAAATTAAAGTTATGAGTATCAATGGTGATATGAAGACTATATTGTATATTGTTGTTAGGAGTATCCACTTACTAATGCTAGCCTCATACATTAGAGCGTTATAAACTATGTACATACCAGAAGTACAGGGGAGTAGTGTAAATGACGCTATAAAGCCTAGAAGGCTAACAAATATAACATTATATATGGGGAACTCGTATAGGTGTAGCTTATAAGCTAGCATACATGGTAAATCGTCTCTTCTACAGGCATAACCTGAACTATCACTCCTCTTAACGATAGATAAGATACTATAAGCTAAAACTATACTACCATAAACTATGAGTAGCCCGACTAGGATACTTTTATTGAAGGATAAACTAGAAATTAAGCTCCTAAGAAAGAATCCAAAAATGGAATAACCTAAAAACACACTACTAATAAAAGGTATAGAAACCCTAGCAATACTGGATATATTATTAGAGGCTATAGAAGCTAGAATACCTGTATACAAGGCAAATATGCATGGCTCAATAGAGTCTATCAGAGCTAATATTATAACTGTTATAATATCAATCTCCAAAATGAAAACCCAATTATATATTTGTATGTGAATATTTTTATTTATAACTTTTCATAGTAAAGATTTTGATAAGCTCTTCTACTATCTTACTAGGTACACCATTTTCTTTTAAGAGTATTTTAACTACTCTAACCGGGATATTCTCCTCTATATTACCTGCTATGTACTTAGCTACAGTCTCCTCACTACCTTCTAAGTATATTATTCTTATCCCAACCATTCTCGGGTGGAATACCTGATGTTTTGATGTTGACACGTATCTAAGCTTAAACCATTTTACACCCGGATTCCTATACCTTAACTCTTCTAATAGTCTCCTTGTTATCGTGATACCCATTTGTCTAAGTTCTCGAGTTGTGGTGTACTCCTTTACCTTAAGTACCTCTATTATCTTGTCTATTTTAAGATCTAGTTTAGACTTCTCTATTGTCTTTTTAAGTCCTAGTTTAGTTCTAAGTCTCCTAATACAGTTTATGGTTGAGTTTAGTTTTCTAGCTATTTCTCTATCTGTTAATTTACTTATGTAGAGCTCTTTTAGAGAATCTATACTTATATTCTCACACTTACTTCTAGGTTTTGAGAGTCCTAGTACCTTAGAGTAGTAGTATATTGTAGGTATACTTACACCAAGTTTTCCAGCTATCTCTCTAGTAGTATAGCCTCTAGACTTCAAGTCTTTCAACTCATCTATCTTATCCAAGCTCATCTTAATAACAGACCTATTCCTAGGAGAGAGGCCCAATACTCTTGCATATGCATAGACAAGGTTAGAGTCTATGTTAAGAATTTTAGCAATATCTGATGCCTTAACACCTTTAAACCAGAGATCTCTCAAAGAACTGATATTATCCTCTGAAATCTCAGTAATATTCAGCCACCTACATTATAATGCTTATAGTAAGAATTAATAAAGGTTGTTATTAACAGGTTAAATTTAATCTTAGAGGTATAATAATAGCTAATAACCTTGATAGTATTACTATTATGATTCTACTAGCAATAAATTTATTTACCCAAAATTTATATACCTTAAACCCAGGTGCATGTATTGGGGGATTTTAGGAGGATCATATTATTGACACTAGCTATAACGCCTAGTGGTGCTTTAAGCCCAGGTCCTTTATCAGCATCTGCTGTCGCTGTAGGAGCCTTACTAGGAGTTACTGGTGGTTTAGTCATAGCCCTCGGCCACATGATTATAGAGCTTCCATACATTATCCTGATATACAAGTTTACAGCTGGACTCAGGAGTATCCTGGGTAAGACTAGGCTTGCTATGAATACGGTCATCACACTATTCCTGCTATACTTCTCCTACATGCTACTCCAAGATTCTATTAGAGTACTAAATGAGGGCAACTTAGGGTCTAGTAGTGGGGTTATAGCTTCAAGTTATCTAGGCGCGTTTATCATTGGTATTGCTTTAACCGGGTTTAATGTATACTTCCTAGTCTGGTGGCTTACAGTAGGATACCCTCTAATAGAGGAGGCCAGTAGACTAGGAGTTAGAGGATTAACAGTAATGTATACTAGTCATGTATGGATGGATTACGTGTGGCTAGCAATATTATCAGCTGGGGGAGGAGCATCTAGGTTACTGGGGAGTACAGGTTACGCGGCACTACTAGTAATCCTAGCACTCATACTAATAGTATTCGCTCTCAAAATAGCAGTAGATACAATACGCCAACTAATAGCTAAAACTAGCCTATTAAAATAAGGACATGATAAAGTTAGCATATATGCATATACATCCATAACTTATTAGGTTAACAAACTAGATTTACAATTACAGGGTTCTACTATGGAAGGATCAAAGAAGAAAGGATTCCTAACAATAAAGCAGTTAGAGGTGTTAAAGCTTAGAGCACAAGGCTATACTCAGAATAATATAGCAGATATTATGAAGACAACGAGAGAAAATATAGCCGTCATAGAGAGGAGAGCAAAATCAAATCTAATTAGAGCAATAGAAACTATAGTATCATATATTGAATCCGTATCTCTAGCTAAAGTAGAGATTAAGAAAGGAGAGAATACATATATTGCAGTAAAGAGAATCTTAAGAGAAGCAAATAACGCAAAAGTAAAACTAAAAGAACACATGCCAGAAATCATGGACATCTTGAAGAGAATAGGCGGAGAAGAGGATGGAAAACTAAACACAAACATCATAGTCTACATTCAAAAAGATGGAAGCATAAACCTCATAACAATACCAGATAAAAAGAAGAGAATTCCCAAAATATGTACACTCTCTTAGATAAAAATCTAAGAGATGTATACATCTAGAAAAAAGTATATAATAATTAACATTTTTAAATTTTAAAGTTACCACTATTAACCGGTGAATTAATAGTGTCATCACCAACATTTACAGGTATCATAGCCTTCAAGGGAGGCGTCGGGAAGACAGTATTAAGCGCCTCTCTCGGCATTGGCTTATCATATATGCTTAAACGTAGAGTACTACTTGTTGATCTAGATCCTCAAGCTAACCTATCTGAAGTCTTCTTAACAGAGACTACTCTAAGCGCAGTTATTAAGAAAGCCTTTGAAACTGATAGAGTTTTCTCCTTCGACTTAATAATTAGACCTGCCGAAAACCCCATTATATATGAGATTCCCGGCATACCAGGCCTATATCTCCTACCATCACATCATAAGTTTATGAGAGAAGCAGCTTATGGTATTAATGTACCGATGGATAGAGCTGTAAGCTTTAGAGGCATCTTAGGCCGTCTTACAAAAGAATTAGAATTAGATCATGTCATAATAGATTTTCCTCCTCAAATGTACCAGTATGTTATAACTATAGCTGCAGCTTCAGCAGATTATATAGTTACCCCGGTTGCTAAGGGAGCCTTCAGTATTCCTAGTGTCGGGTACCTCATAGAGACTTACTATGATGTTGCTAAGGTTATTAGGAGGGAGCCTTCAGTATTCCTAGGTGCTATCTTAACTAGATATGATGAGGGTAATAGTAAGCTAATTAAGTTGTCACGTGAGAGAGTTAAAGAAACTGTTTCTAAGTCTTTTAAAAACGTTAACTTAAGCCCACCACCTGTTGATCCAGTATTTGATACTGTGCTATACTATAATCCACTATTAACTAAGATTAGAGGACAACTTATAGGCTTCACACCCTATATAGTAAAGCATATTTTAGGTAAGTATACTAGTGATGTAAGTCGTAGACTACAGGATAGACTTAAAGCTAATATAGCTAGTTTGGTTAGAGAATTTGAGGAGAGACTGAATTGGCTAGCAGCATTAGAGAAAAGCAGAGAGTCATAATAGAGTTACCGTATAATATCTATAGAACAATAGAGAAGCTAGCTTATATTAGAGGTTCAACAATAGAGAATACTATAGTAGAACTTACTAAAACCCTTCTTGGAATAGTAGAGGATATTGATAGTCATTACTCACTAAAATACTCTAAAGCCCTAGATCATGCTTATGACCTAGTATTAAGGGCTGTAAAAGAAGGTAAAGTAAAACTCCGAAAGAAAGATAAAGCTTATATAGTTGAGAACTATGTAAAGCCTCTAGGAGTTATAGCAACAATCTTAGTAGATCTCTATGGAAAAATTCCAAAGAGAGTATCGAAAAGAGACTTAGAGTCAAGATTAAACAATTTAGAGGATACTATTAGTAGGATAGCTAGGCGAGGATTAAATCCCATAAAATATATATTAAATAAGATTGAAAAGATTAAGCCTATAGCCCCAGCCTTTGATATTGAAATTATAGAGTCTGAAGGAAACTTCGAACTAGTTTTTGGGAATACAGCTTTACTAGAGAACCTGTACGGTGTAGGTACGAGACCTCTTAGGAGGAGAATTAAGACATGAAGATATTACAAATCGATAAGAAAGATAATAGATGGAAGAATGTGGTAGAGATTAGTAGAGAGGAGGCTACTGTAATATCGACTGCTCTAGGTAAAGATATTTGCGGTTCTGAGGCTAGATACGCGTCATTACCACTAAGCTTCCTACTAGATAATCTAGTAGTTGGGCTCCTAGCTAATAGTAGGAGAGAGAGTAGTGGCTGCATAATTATACTTGAAGCTTACGATAATACAATCTCTATGCTTACAGGTAGGCCTGAGGCTGAAAGAGATGATGTAGAGTATCTAGTAAGGAGAGTGTTCTCAATAATTAATGCTCTATACTCTCAACTAGAAGTAGTGAAAACTAGAGAGTCATTATGTTTTAAAGCCGAGGACATCAGCTACCTCAACAAGCTATTAGAGAAAGCAGACCTATTATGTATAACCTGGTATACTGGTGATTTTAAAGGATTAGAGTTTACAATTGCATCTAAAAGTATTGAGCCTATAGCAAGGATACAAGTGGAGACAAGTATACCGCCACTAATAGCTGGAAAACGAGTGCATATGTGGAATCCGAGATTATGGGAATGTATTGAGATAGAGAAGGATGCTATAATAGTAGGAGGTACTCTCTTAAAACCAGCTCAATCAGTAGAATGCATAATGCTAGATGTAAAATTAAAAGATATAGATAGAGAGGTAGTAGATAGAGTGAAGACGACTTTTAATGAGCTCAAAAATAATCAGAGTTACGCTATGTTAATAGAAACACTAAATCACCCCCACATAATAGATACTACTGATGTAGAACTAAGAAAAACACAAAACACTATAATAGCTACTATAACTCCTAGAACTAACCCTGGCGAAAGGATAAAGATAACAATCTACACTAAAGTAAACCAGTAAATACAGGAATACGCAATACATTATAGAGTTTGATTCCTGGATAAGTATTTGATTTGTATTACCTACATTCCCCCTATACTCAGAGTGTTTAATAAAATTACTTTAATCTTAATGCATAATTCACATAAATTGGTTTATACGCTCTCGATATTAAGCTTATGGATGGGTGAAAATATTGAAATTTATAGTATTAGCTAAAGGTTATAAAATATCTAATCCTTTAGAAGCAGATAGACTATTTTTAGTAGATTTAAAAGAAAACTTTATAAGAGAGGAGGAGAGCCTAGGAGCATCTAAAGGATTAGTAGTATTAACTAAGGCCATATTAAAAGCTAAGAGTGTTAAAGCTGAAGGCATAATTGTTTCATCAATAGGACTTAAGGGATTAGAGATTAGCGAGAAGCTAAATATTAATATTTATAGATTTAAAGGTGAATTAAAAGACTTATTAGATAGTAGATATTTAGAGAAAGTAAGTAGAGATAATATCGATATATGTGATTGTTGTATGAGGAGGTTATAACTTAGAATAATATTAAATCTAAGATTATTGCATCATACTCTACATATTATATGTATTAAATAGATTTTATAGTGTAATGTTTTGACCTTTCTTTGGTTAAAAGTATTAGTTTATATTATTAGTTATGGGGTTATATATTGACTTGGTGGCGAGGTAAGTTATTGAGGGCACTTCAGTTTAATATTGAGGATCCTTATGGATACTATGCTGGAGCTATTACTGCTGAGAGTATTATAAGCTCTGCTTTAAAAGTTAATGCTAATACTATCATAGTTTTCGCTAGGGATCCTTGGGGTAGAGTTTTCTATAGAGGTAGTAGGATTTACCCTAGACATCCTACTGCTAGGTTGAACCTTGAAGATCTTATTAGTATGGCTAGAGATAAGGGTTTAAATGTTATAATTATGGTTAATCATACAGCTAATAGGCATATTTATAGAGCTAAGCCTGAGTATGCTCAGAGGAGTCAGAATGGTGAAGTTATTGTTTTAGAACATTTCCCCATGGTTAGAGAAATTAGAGATCCTCAATGGCCTCAAATATGCCCCAATAGCCCTGCCTTAGAAGAGTATTTTATACCTGAAGCTATGGAAGCTACTAGTATCCTTAGACCCGAGGGTATTCTACTAGATAGTTTTAGGTATATACCCGATATCTCTAAAGCTTGCTATTGTAAGTATTGTAGGGATAAGTTTAAGAAAGAGTATGGTATAGATTTGCCAAATAAAGAAGATGATGAAGATCCAGCTTTTAGGTTAGCTTTAAAGTGGAGGTATAAAGTTCAAGTTGAAGCTATGAGGAGGATAAGAGATGCTGTTAAGAGTGTTAAGAGTGATATACTCTTCGCTTATAATAACCATCCATTAGCATGGGCTGGTAGGGCTAATATTATAGTAGAGAAAGCTAGAGATATTCTTGATAGTGTATTTGCAGAGGCCAGCGAGTTTGATATGGTAGAGTACTCTATGATATCTATGGCCATAAAATTATCTAGAGCACTTATTGGTAGTGGTAAGCCGGTATTAGCTAGTCGTAACTTATTCTATATTCTTAGAACTGTACAATCTGCTCCTAGATTAGCTATAGTTCAAGGTATTAGAACTATTGTTGCTGCAGGAGGCCACCCTGTAGCTACAATATTCTCTAGTCAGTTTATTGAAGATACTAGATCTTTAGACTATTTAAGTGAGGTTTACTCTGAACTTGATAAGATAGAGGATTTCCTTATTAATACAGAGCCTATAAGATACGCTACTATACTATTTAGTAGTAATACCTATGATATGTACTTCTGGGATAAACCAGATATTTATATCTCTGAGCTTGAAGGCATGTATGAGATTTTAACAGCACATAATTATCCTGTAGACTTCTTATCACTAGTTGACTTGAAAGATAAAATTGAAGATTATAGTGTTATAGTAGCTCCTAGCACAGCTGTCTTAAGTAGAGAGGATGAGAATATACTTGAATCATATATTGAAAACGGAGGCCTCCTTATAGCTACAGGTGATTTTGGGCTTATGAGGCCAGATTATACCTATACATACTCTTTAGCACTTGAGCATATTATGGGTTTATATTTTGAGGGTATTCTAAGAGCAAATTACTCATACCTACACCTTAAACCTCTAACAGGAGCTTATCGTAAGTATTGGGAGGGGCTACCAGAGCATATCATACTAGGTGATCAAAGCGTAGAGTTTAGGAGGAGGAGAGCAGAGAAAGGATTAGGAGATCTTATTAGGGCAAGACCAATAACAGCTGAAGTATTAGCTCTAGGTATGATAGCTAAAGCACCATATGGCTACGAGTATACACTAGGTAGATCAACACCACCACCAGACTCAACAATAGAGAATATAGCTGGAATAGCATTAGCAAGCTATGAGAATGGAACAATAATATACTATGCAGCTAAAATAGGAGCTCATTATAGTAGGTTAGGCCATCCAGACTATGCTGAGCTAATAATTAGGCCATTAAGGAAGCATGCTCCTCAACCACCTGTAATAGTTGAAGGCCCAGAAACTATTCAAGCAGAGTACTATAAACAGAAAGATAGGATAATAGTGCACATAGTAAATCATACGTATAATCAGAGAATATTAACAGCACCATCAGGGCCCAGTAAGCAAGCATTACCAAGAGTAATCCCACCTTATAGTGTACATCCTCCAAGAATTATTATTCCAGTACATAATATAAAAGTAAAGGCAGCGTTAGAAGATCAAAAAGAATATATGGCATATAATGCGATAACAGATGAGAAGCTAAAAATAGAAGGAGTAGGTTCTAACATAAATATATTAATAGATAAACTTGAAGAATATATGATAGTAGTTATAGAACCAAAGCATTAAGACTAAGACCTGTTATTTGAATTGTAAAATTACCTATATTGTAGGGAGGCTTAATTATATTAGTATTCTCTAGTATTTATATACACATATTATATACTCATGTTTTTAGTCTTAGGTTTTGCTGTGTTTCATGGTGGGTTATTTTTGGAGAATCCTTTTAGGGAGTATTCTCTTAGTGACTTAGGTTTTGATCTTAGTAGAGCTCTTGGTCTCTATAGAGTTATTAATGTTGATGGTATGCCCATTACTGGTAGAGAGCCTAGCTTGAGCTCTGACCTACTACTTAACATGTATATTTTCATGGTTAGGGCTAGAATTCTAGATGAGTGGATTTTAAAGCTTCAAAGAATTGGTAAGGTTGCTCTTCACGCTCCTAATAAGGGTCAGGAGGCTGTTGCTGTAGGATCAGCTATGGCTTTAGATAGGGATGACTGGCTATTCCCTAGCTATAGGGAGCTTGGTGCTTACCTAGCTAGAGGTATGAGTGAGGAGGAGATCCTAGATAGGTCTATGATTAATATAGATGATCCCCTTAGGGGGAGTGAATTTGCAATTTATGGTCATAGGAGATATAATATTATCCCAGCACCAGTACCTGTAGGTTCTCAGATACCACTAGCTGTTGGTGCCGCTATAGCAGCTAAGATCCTAAAACATAAAACTGTTACTATGGCTATATTCGGTGATGGGGCTACGTCTAGGGCAGACTTCCACGTAGGCTTAAACTTTGCCGGCGTATTTAAAGCTCCAGTAGTCTTAGTTATACAGAATAATCAGTGGGCTATATCAACACCAGCTATTAGGCAGACAGCTTCAAGAACATTTGCTATTAAAGGTGTAGCATACAATATTCCAAGTGTTAGGATTGATGGTAACGATATCCTGGCAGTGTATACTACAGCTTTAGAGGCTGTAGAGAGAGCTAGAACTGGAGAAGGACCAACACTCATAGAGGCTGTAACCTATAGGCTAGGCCCCCATACCACAGCAGATGACCCCACTAGGTATAGGTATAAGGAGGAGGTAGAGTTCTTCGAAAAACTAGACCCTATACCGAGGTTTAGAAAATATCTAATATTAAAGGGTATTATGACTGAGAGTGAAGATAAGAGGATATGGGAGGAGTGGAGTGCAAAGATTGAGGATATAGTTAAGAACTGCTATAATAAGCCGCAGCTACCAGTAGAGGTTATTTTTGAGAATGTATACTCAAAACCCACCTGGAATCTATTAGAGCAGCAGGAGGAGCTAAAAGAATCCTTAAGGCTTATTAATGAGCTAGGATTAGGGGCTGAGTAAAGATGCCTGTAATGAATATGGTTCAAGCTCTAAATAGTGCTTTAAGAGAGGAGATGAGGAGGGATAGTAGAGTAGTAATTCTAGGAGAAGATGTTGGTAGGAGGGGAGGAGTATTCCTTGTAACAGAGGGGCTTATAGATGAGTTTGGACCAGAGAGAGTTATTGATACTCCATTAACAGAGGCTGGTATAGTTGGTGTTGCTACCGGGATGGCTTTGTATGGGTTGAAGCCTGTAGCTGAGATACAGTTCATAGACTTCATATATGAGGCGTTTGATCAGATATTCACTAACCTATCTAAGCTTAGGAGGAGAACTGGCGGTATGTATAGTGCTCCAGTAGTCATTAGGGGCCCGTGCTGTGGTGGCGTTAAGGGTGGAATGTTTCATAGTCAGAGTAATGAGTCATACTTTATACACACGTCTGGTATCATAGTATTAATGCCTTCTAGACCATATGATGCTAAAGGCTTAATTAAATCAGCTATTAGAGGCGAAGATCCAGTAATATTCCTTGAACCTAAGATACTATACAGGGCTATTAAGGAGGATTTACCTGAAGAGGACTATACAGTCCCTATAGGTAAGGCTAGGGTCGTTAAGGAGGGCTCAGACGCGACTATTATAACTTGGGGCGCTATGGTTTACAAGGCATTAGAGGCCAGCAAGCTAGTAGAGTCTAGGCACGGATGGGATATTGAGATTATAGATCTAAGAACGCTGCATCCATTCGATAAGAATGCCATTGTTGAGAGCTTAGAGAAAACAGGGAGGCTAGTCATAGTTCATGAGGCTCCTAAGACTCTAGGTCTAGGGGCTGAGATAGCAGCCTATATAGCTGAGAATTACATTGATCTCCTTAAAGCCCCCATAGCTAGAGTTACAGGCTATGATGTACCATACCCACTAGCCCATGAGAACCACTACTTACCTAATATAGCGAGAATATATATGGGACTATCTAAAGTTATGAAATACTAGATGCGTTAAGGGTGGAATACATTGGTTTTAAAACAGGTAAAACTACCAGATATAGGTGAGGGGTTAACTGAAGGAGAGATAGTTGAATGGCTAGTAAAGGAAGGTAGTTATGTTAAACAGTTCCAGCCACTAGTTAAAGTTTTAACCGCTAAGGCTACAGTAGAGATACCTTCACCATTCGAGGGTTTAATTGTGAGAATCCTAGCTAAGCCTGGAGACGTAGTTAAGGTTGGTGAGGTATTAGTAGAGATTGAGACTGAAGCTAGAGAGGCTCCTAAAATAGAAGAGAAGGAAGCCCATTTAGAGAGAGGAGAGGCTATAGTTATTAGAGCTCCACCTAGAGTAAGGAAGCTAGCTAGAGAACTTGGAGTTGACCTATCTAAAGTTAAGGGTACAGGACCTGGAGGGGTTATAACAGAGTCTGATGTACTAAGGTATGCTGAGGAGATGAAGAAGAGTATTGAGGTTAAGGTTAGAGAGTCTGAGAGACAGTTGGTAGCTGAGGGTAGAGTAGAGAGGATAAAACTAGCTGGGATTAAGAGGATTATGGCTACTAAGATGAGTGAGTCTAAGTCTAAGATACCACACGCCTATATTGCTGAAGAAGTAGACTATACTGAGGTCATGAAGCTAAAAGATATGCTTAAGAGTGTAGCTGAGGCTAGGAATATTAAGCTTACACTACTACCATTCATTGTGAAAGCTGTGGTTAAAGCCCTCAAAGAATACCCCCTACTTAACGCGTCTCTGGACGAGGAGAGAGGAGAGATAATAGTTAAGAAATACTATAATATTGGTATAGCTATTGATACTGAAAGCGGCCTAGTAGTACCTAATATTAAGGATTCAGATAAGAAAGGATTATTCCAGATTGCTAGAGAGATTAATGAGCTTATAGAGAAGGCTAGAGGAGGTAAGCTCTCACTAGATGATGTGAAGGATGGAACATTTTCAATAACTAATATAGGGTCTATAGGCACAGTGATCGGTATGGCTGTAATTAACTATCCTGAGGCAGCCATACTCGGAGTCCATAGGGTAATGGATATTCCAAGATTTATCGATAATGAAATTAAGCTTAGGAAGATAGGATATATAACATTAAGTTTTGACCATAGGTTTATTGAGGGCGCCTACGCTACAAGATTCCTATTAGAGGTTAAGAGGTTAATAGAGAATCCAGCTCTCTTATTAGCCTCAGAGGAAGAGTTTAAGTAAGGTGATTTATTCTGATTGAGAATTACGATTTAGTAGTCATAGGTGGAGGTCCTGGAGGGTATCCTGCAGCCATTAGGGCATCACAGCTGGGACTGAGGGTAGCCTTAGTTGAGCAGGGGAGACTTGGCGGGGAGTGCGTCAACTTCGGGTGTATTCCTACGAAGGCTATGATTAGGCCTGTAGAGCTCTTATCAAGCATAGCTAAGCTTAGGTTTGTAAAGTTAAATTATGATATTGACTTCTCAGAGTATATGGGCTGGGTTGAGGGGATATCATCTAAGGTATCTGAGGGTGTGAGAGGCTTACTCAGAATGTATAATGTTGATGTATATTATGGCCAGGCTACACTAAAATCTGATACTCTAGTAGAGCTAGGCGACGGCACATCATTGAAAGCTAGTAATATTATTATTGCTACTGGGACAGATCCATCCACTATTCCCGGCTTAGAGTTTGACGGCTCCATGGTGCATAGTAATAGGAGTATACTAAGTATTAGGAGGAAGCCTTCTAGGATTCTCATAGTTGGATCTGGCTATATTGGAGTAGAGTTTGCAGGATTACTAGCTAAGCTTGGTGTTGAAGTCTACATGGTTGAAGTACTTGAGAGAGTATTACCAGCTATGGATGAGGATTTCTCAAAACTATTATCTAGGAGGTTATCAAGACTAGGGGTCAAGACTTACACTTCTACAACTGTTAAGAGCGTAGATAAGAGGGAGAGCTATGCGTTAGTAAGCCTATCTAATGGTTTAACTATAGAGGTTGACTATATACTAGTAGCTGTAGGTAGGAGGCCTAATACTAGGAATCTAGGATTAGAGAATGCTAAGGTAGAGTTAGATGATAGGGGATATATTAGAGTAGATGATACAATGAGGACTAGTAATCCGAGAATATATGCTACAGGAGATGTCGCAGGCCCACCTCTACTAGCCCATAAAGCCTTCATGCAGGCAGTTACAGCAGCTGAGAGTATTGGAGGTTTAAAGTCATACTATAACCCTAAAGCTATACCATCAGTAGTGTTCACAGATCCTGAGATTGTAAGTGTAGGATTAACAGAGTCTGAGGCTAGGAGAGAAGGCTATAGTGTAGGAGTAGTAAAGCTACCAATAGGAGCACTAGCTAAGGCTATAATAGAGGATTCAACAGATGGATTCGCTAAAATAGTATACGATACTAACACTAAGACAATACTAGGAATACATATAGCGGCCCCACACGCATCAGAACTAGCTGGAGAAGCATCCCTAGCTATAGAATTAGGAGCTACACTAGAAGACCTATCATTAACAATACATCCACACCCCACAATATCAGAAGTTTTACAGGAAGCGTCAGAACTAGCTCTAGGGAGACCAAAACACTACTATATAGGTAAAAAGTAGTTGAGAGTATAGTCTAAGAGTTAGAGATACTACTCGCTAACTTCCTCGAGCTGTTCTAGATATCTCTTGTATATCGATACGATATCTCTCACAGATACAACTCCTTTAATCCTACCCTCAGAGTCTACGATAGGTAAGTGTCTAATCCTCTTCTCTGATAGTATTGTGACAGCTTTTACTATGGTATCCTCTTCTCTAACAGTAATAGGGTCTTTAGTCATTACCTCTCCTAACTTAGTACTTAAAGGCTTCCCTTCACCTATAACTCTAACAAGATCTTTCTCAGTAAATATACCTAATACTCTACCTTCTGGACTAGTGACTATAATACTTCCAATATTCTCTCTATACATTAACTTAACAGCATCTTCAACTGTTGCTAGTGGAGGTAGCGTTACAGGAGGCCTCTTTACTAACTCTCCGATCTTAGCTGTAGGATAACTCATCTCTAACACCAGTATAGGTATTTGAAGGAAAATTAATATTTAATAGTATGTATATATTGGTTTGTGTAGATAACTACAGTATTTTATCTGTTTAATCCTATTCTAGTTGCTCAAAGTATTCTATATCAGTTATTAGTCCTCTCCTCTCCTCTCTAGGCTTAAATACCGGCTTAACCCTTAGCCCTAACCTAATCTTCTCTATATCAGTCTTCACATAGTGTATTATGCCTCCTAGACTATTCTCTGGCCTCACTAATGCTATAATCTGAGGCTTCTCTAACCTCCTCCCATACATGTCCTCGTATATTACTGTGTATGCTTCTACTATCCATGGGTCCTTAACCTCTACTATTTCGCCTTGAGTGAAGTCTGGACAGTATAGTTTAGCTGGTACTAGTATCTTATCACCACATCTTATCCCGAGCATCCTCCCATCTATTAATGCCTCAGCTAGTTTAAGTCCAGCTACTCCAGGTGTATATACGTATTTCTCTACTTCAATCTTACCCTTAACGTGTATAGTATCCTCAAGTCTAAACTTCTTAGGCACGCTCACTCTCCACCACCTCAGGCTCGAAGCACTCTATGTCTAGTATACTCCCAGTCCTCAACTCTAGGGGTTTCCATCTAGGTTTAACTCTTAAACCTATGACTCTACCACTCTTAACATCATCCTCTGTTACCCCACAGAGCTTATGGAATAGTCCGGCGAAATCAAAGCTATCTCTACCGTATCCTGGGGCATCTAGCCTTATAACAGCTATTATCTCAGGCTTCTCTAACCTCTCCCTAGCAGTTCCAATATAGCTTACCACTACAGACTCTACCCTACCAGTTCCTGGAACCTCAACCCACTCCGTAGTCTGGGTATAGCAGTGCTCACAGTAGACTCTAGGAGGTACTAGGACCCTATTACATGATGGGCATAGCCTCCCGAGGATTCTACCCTCCCTTAGGCCTCTAAGAAACTCTGATAGAGCCTGGCCGGCACTATAGCTATACCTGGCTCTAGGAGTATACTCTATGACTCCTACCAGCTTCCTTAAATCCTCCTCCCTCAAATACATACCTGGAAGCCTAATAGACCTCATGATATTCACCTCAAGTTGAGAGTACTATTACAGTCCCTACTTGCATAAGATCACCCCAGGCGTTAGCTACAGCTTTATGGACAGGCTTCTTAACCTGCCTAGCCCCAGCCTCGTATCTAAGCTGCCAGAAGAGCTCTGCAACCTTCATTACTCCAGCTGCAGCTATAGGATTCCCAACGCCTAGTAGCCCGCCGCTAGGCGATGTTGGGAGCTCTCCACTCCTATCAAAGTATCCTTCTTTTAGTAGTTTTGGAGCTTCACATCTCCTGGCTAGCATTAAGCCCTCAATATGGTGTAGCTCCTTGTAGTCGAATGGATCGTAAGGCTCGGCTACATCAATCTCCTTCCACGGCCTCTCAATACCAGCCATTTTATAAGCCATTCTAGCAGCATACTCTAAATATCTCGGATATGAGAGATCTCTATTATACCAGTGTGTATTATCTAGTGTAAACCCCACACCATCAATCCATACTGGCGTATCTGTTACTCTCCTAGCTATCTTCTCACTAGCTACTACTAAAGCTACAGCACCATCACTAACAGGGCTTATATCTAGCAGCTGTACAGGCCATACTAAAACTTCACTTTTAAGTACATCATCTACAGTGATATTTGCTGCAGCTTGAGCTGCAGGATGATCTAAAGCATTCCTCTTATTCTTAACAGATACTAGAGCTATATCCTCCTTACTAGCCTTACAGACATGCATATACCTAGCCATTTCTAAAGCAAATATCCATATAAGATTAGGTCTTAGAGGTCTTTCAAGAATGGGATCCCATATATAAGCGAATACACCCTGAGGATGCGGATATGCATGGCTCATTTTCTCCTCACCAACGGCTAAGACAGTCTTGCAGAGACCGCTAGCAACATGCCACCAAGCCGCAATAGGAGTCATAACACCAGTACCTCCACCAACAAAAACTCTAACTGTAGGCTTACCAAAGCCTCCAGAACCGTCTGCTAAATACTCTCCTTTGAAGTGTACTCCATCGAAAGCGTCAGGAGCAGATCCAATAACGATACAATCAATATCTTTTAATGTTAAACCAGCTGAATCTAAAGCTTGCTTTGAAGCCTCCCATGCTAGCTCTCTAGGAGTCTCTAAGAGCCTCCTCCTAAATAATGTTAAACCAGCTCCTACAATGGCAACCTTATCCTTAACATATATGTTAGGCCTCACTTCTCCACCACCATCTCACTCTTTTGAAATAACAGCTACAGTACTAGTATATGTTGGAGGGCCTCTCCAAGAAGCTACTATAGCTCTCCTAGCATCCCTAAGCTGTACTCCTCCAGCCTCTCCTCTAAGCTGTAGTATAGCTTCTAGTAGCCTCCATAACCCTGTAGCTTCAAGTGTTAAGCCTACTGCTAAGCTACCGCCACTAGGATTAACGGGGTATGAGCCATTAGCATCATAGAATCCAGACTCTAGTAGTCTATGAGCTCCTCCAGGAGCTAATCCTAGCTCTTCTAATGCTAGAAGCTCTATATAGCTAAATCTATCTTCAACCTCTGCAAAATCAGTTTGATTAATAGGATTACTTAACCCGGCTTGTCTATAAGCTTCTCTAGAAGCTAATCTTAGAGATGGCATTCTACCCCACTCATGCCACTCTATAGCTCCACTACCAACTTCAGTACTCCACCATATACCATCAATCCATATATGTTTTTCTGTAAACTTTCTAGCTTTCTCCTCTGATGCTAGCACAATATTAATAGCTACATCTGTATAATCAGCTATTTCAAATCTTGTAAGTGGATATATTACTGGCTTAGAGTTTAATACCATATCTAAGCTTAATTTCGAAGCATGAGAGGCTCTAGGGTTTAAGAGCCCTCTACTCCTATTCTTAACAGCAATCATAGCTAAATGCTCTCTCCTAGCTCCACTCCACCTCATATAAGCTATAGCATCTAAGCCCGCCTGGAATAATGGGTTAGCTATATTTAGAGTTCTAACCTGTGGATCTAGGGATAACTCGTATATCTCCTGTATACTCTCAATATCGCTAGGCTTAGCGTGGGCCTCGACAGCTACGATATCAGCCAATCCACTCTTAATAATCATATATGCTTGCCCAATACACTGTAATCCATCACCAGTTATTGTCATTGTTGGCCTTAAAACACCACCAATAGGTTCTGGGGCAAACTCGTTACTAATAGCTATACCCTCCCAGAAATCTTCTTGACAAGATATAAACACATCTATATCTCTCCTAGCATCAACATTTGCATCATAGTAGGCTCTCATAGCAGCTTCTAACATCATCTCTCTAAAGGAGAGGTCTGGCACACTAGGCTTAAAGCCATAGTACCCGATACCTATGACTGCAACCCTCACATATGACACCATAGGTTAGCAGGAGAGTTTAGAAGTTATAAATTTCATTTATAAGTTGAGATTTAAGGTGAGATCTTGAATAGAGTATATCCTGAGACTCCCCTAGTGGGGGTTGGATGCCTCGTCATAGATAGAGATGGGAGAATATTATTAGTTAAGAGAGCATACCCTCCAGGAGAGGGTAAGTGGAGTATACCTGGAGGACACTTAGAGCTAGGTGAGGATATAGTAGAGGCTGCAGTTAGAGAGCTTGAGGAAGAGACTAGAGTAAAAGCAGAGCCTAGAGGCATAGTAAACGTGGACACATTAATAGTAAGAGATAGAGATAACAAGATAAAATACCATTATGTGCTAATAGATGTGTTAATGGTGAATCCAAAGGGAGACCCAGAGCCCTCAGGGGACGTATTAGAGGTAGGCTATTATACTTTAGAAGATTCACTAAAACTAGACTTAACAAGATCAGTGAGAGGGCTAGTAGAGAAGATTATTAGGGGGTTAATATACATAGATAGACCTATACGCCACGAGAGATACGAGTATATAGAGTGAATAGAGAGTGTAGAGTATGATTTTTATGTTAACTCCTCTAGGCTCCTCTTAGCACTCTCAACTCCTCTAGTATACCATGCTATTGATGCTATTAATCCTAGAAGCCATAATACTATAGCCCATACTATGAACTTCCTAGCTGTCAGGTATAGCTCAGAGTATACGGTTAAAGCTCCAGCCATCCCCGTTGAGCTTACTAGAAACCCTACTATTGATGCTCTAACACCTGTAGGGAATAGCTCGCTCTGGAGGACACTAATAAAGCCCCAGGCTCACTCAGAGAATACTAGGTTGAGGAATAGTAGGGTATAGAAGGCTATAATTAGGATCATCTCATGAACTAAGAATATGAAGATAACTGTTATGAAGTCACCTAGAAATGCCAAGAGAACAGAGAGTCTCCTAGCCCTATCAATGAGCGGTATTAATAGGAAGGCTCCAATAGATGCTCCAAGATTAGATACAAAAATAACTAGAGGTGCCTGCTCAATGCCGAACGCGAAGCCAGGAGCATATGGGACGTAATATGCTAGCATCCCATAGGTTACATACTGTGCTACTGTCACTATAGCTAAGACTAGTAGTCTAAATGGGTACCTTGAGAATGCTACACTTAACCCAATAGTTTGCCCTAGAGGTAACTCGAATACTATACCCGAAGATTGACTC
The DNA here is from genome assembly GCA_030549835.1 of Thermoproteota archaeon. Classification (GTDB taxonomy): domain Archaea; phylum Thermoproteota; class Thermoprotei_A; order Sulfolobales; family Acidilobaceae; genus DSZV01. Next base: position 27,761 of record JAUQQR010000007.1, on the reverse strand, counting down.
CGCGCTGCAAACCTAGTAACTATGAGCTCAGCTTCTCTAACTCTACCTCTTAAGACAAGCCACCTAATACTCTCAGGTATCGCTATCCTAGCTAGGCCAGCAATAAGAGCAGTGCCTAGAGCTGAGAGTAGTAGAAGCCTAACTTGAACTACTGGATCTTCATATATAACTGCAAATATTAAGGCTAACCCAGCTATTAGAGCTGCGCCAATATTCCAGAAGTTCGTAGAGAGCATTAAAGCTTTTCTCGGCAATCATCGAGTAAGCTGCTCCAAACTCTCCTCCAATACCAAAAGTCATTAATGATGTTAATACTAAGAACGCTAATGGATTCTCATAGGTAAAGTAGAGTATAATAAGAGCTAAAGCCTCTAAAAGTAGAGCTAATGTGAACATAAATCTCCTACCATAGAAATCAGCTAATCTACCGAATAGTAATGCCCCGAGAGTCTCAAATAAAAGATTAGCCATTAAAACATATATATAGCTATATCGGGAGCTATAATAAAAGCTATTAATGGAGCTATACTAAACATAACTCCGTCTAGCAAGTAGTTTAAGGAAACTATAGCAAATAATTTCTAGTGCTCTATACTCCACGACGCATTATCAAGTACATCAGTAAATCTAATAGTCTTCACCATTAGAGAGACGCCTCTAGAGTAGCTTAAAACAAAGTTTATAAAGATAATAATAACCAGGTTATAAGGAAGAAGCATATATAACTACACGCTCCCCCTAAACTAGCCTCCAATTAGTGTTAGTAGAGTTGCTGTATATAATGTTATACTTGGGATTGTATCTATTGTTATGTACTCATTCGGTGCATGAGCTCTCCCCCCATGGCCTGGTCCTGTTGCTATGAATGCTACTCCTAGCTTTCTCGTGAATAGGTATGATGGTGCTGAGCCCGGTAGTATTGGTATAGTATATGGTTTTAGGTTTAAATATCTGTAAGCTTCTCTAGCTTTCTCAACCATTGGGTCTTTGGGGCTCGTTTTACTCCATGTGTAAGCATCGTGGACGTGTATTTCTACAAAGTCTGTTAATCCAAGATTATTTATTATTTTCTTAAGTCCACGTATTACATCTTCAGGTTCAATATTAGGTACTAGTCTAAAATCTAATCTCATGACTGCCTCTGCAGGTGTTATAGTTTTCGTTCCAGGCCCAGTGTATCCTGATGTAAAACCATCAATATTAACTGTTGGTTTAAAGTATACTGCAATATACCATTCTAGATCTTCAAGTCTAGTCTTCTCAATACCATAAATGCTTAGAAGTTCTTCTCTAGGGCTTGCTTCTATAATATCGCTTAGATACTCTAAATCATCACTAGTAGGTGTTATAGTTTTGTCTTCAAGCCATTGAACCTTAGGGCCGATTAGGGGGTCTATGAGCTCTGAGGCTATCCTAGCTAATATTGAAGCAGGATTATATAAACCTCTACTAAAACTACTATGAACATCATACTTACTAGTCTTAACTTTAAGTTCCATAAAAACAATACCCTTATTACCTAATATTATAGTTGGTTTACCTCTAACCCTCTCACTAGGAAATGCGAAGTAAGCTAAACTAGCTCCTTTAAGCTCTCCTATCTTATCATCAATTAACTTAGGCATAGAAGGACTACCTAACTCCTCCTCACCTTCAAGAATAAAAACTATATTGACTGGAGGCTGAGATCCAACTTTATAGAAAGCTTCTACACCAAGAAGAGAGCTCATAAGAGCCCCCTTAGTATTATACGAACCCCTAGCAATAATCTTATCACCTACAATCCTAGCCTCGAAAGGTGGAACATCCCATTCATTAAGAGGTTCAACAGGCTGAACATCATACATATTATAAATTATAACTGTCTTATCAGAGCCTACATTGAGCCTACCATATACTATAGGGTGCCCACCATAACTTAGTAGTATAGCTTGAGCTCCAATTCTATCTCTAAGAAAATCTCTAAGATATTCAGCAGTTTCAACAATACCCTCACCTGTACCTGAGATACTAGGCATTCTTAATAATCTCCTCACATCCTCTACTAGTAGAGATGTATTAGACTCTACATAATACTTTAACTTCTCTAGTAACTGCAAATTAAACACCATTGGTTAGTAGTTATAAATAAGCTTTAATTTCTAAAATATATTTACTTTAAGATTTATTTAGTATTTTAGGGGCTAAGTTGGCTGTAAAAATTAGAGTATATGCTACTCTAAGAGAAGCTCTAGGCTGGAGTAGTCTAGATGTTAATATAGAGGGTGAGACTACAGTAGGTAATCTACTCTCTAATATTAAAGACCTCTGGGCTCAGATACAGGAGAGAGGACTAGACTTTTACACTATACTAATAAATGGTCATAATATTAGACTGATTAAAGAGCTAGATACAGTAGTAAGAGATAATGATGTGATAGATATATTCCCGCCAGCAGCTGGGGGATGAATTGAGAGCGGTTAACATATATTAGCCTAACTCTCCCATATAACTTCGCCAGTCTCACTTAGCACCCTATAACCCTTAAGATTCTCTAATTCTACTCTAAGCTCACTACTCTTGAGAGCTTTGAGGAATCTCCTCACAGGCTCTTTCTGTAGCTTACTCTTAGGGATTACGAAGTCGTAGTTCTCCCAACCTAGACTTATAAAGTCTAGGTTGTATATCTCTGCTGCAACCCTAATACCTAAACCTATATCAGCTTTACCCTGGGCTATAGCTGCTGCAACTGCTGTATGTGTTCTAACCTCATAGTAGTATCCCTCAATTCTGGCTATGAAATCCTCGAATGCTACTCCTATCTTCCTAGATAGCTCTTTAAGCTTCATATCTAGTAGGAATCTAGTTCCAGATCCTCTATTCCTATTAACTAGTCTTAACCTCTTACTAGCTATATCCTCTATACCTGATACTCTGTGAGGGTTACCTCTAGCTACTATGAGACCCTGCTCTCTCATATAACCCCTCACTACTACTATATCCTTAACATTATACTTGACTATGAATGGTACATTGTACTCTCCGGTTTCATCATCTACTAAGTGTACTCCAGCTATGTCAGCCTCACCTCTAGAAGCTGATTTAAGGCCTTCAAGAGACCCGACATTTATAACCTTAACATTTAATCCTAGATGTGGTATGAGCCTATCAATACCTATATCGTGGCTCCCAACTATGTAGAGGTCTGCAGGCCTATACTCGCTAGAGAAGAGTGTAACATCTACAATCTCACCTTCAGGGATATACTCTACACTCTCAGGTACAACTATAAACCCGTCAGAGTAAGCTAAAACCTTAATGGCACCAGACTCTGCTGACTGGGGATATGCAGCTATATACTCACCTGTATCTACTAGGATAACAGGATATAACCCCCTCCTACCTCTAGCCCCCTCAACTCTAACTGACAACCTAGCCTTAACTTTAGGCTCATAATATGATAGACAGAGCATCCTAGATAGTAACGGCTTAACTATAATATTAAATATCATGAGTGCAGAGCTAGGATAGCCCGGTAAGCCTACTAAGAGCTTACCACTCCTAGATAACGCTATAACTGTAGGCTTACCTGGCTTAACTTTAAGACCATGAACTACTACTCCTGGCGGTCCCATCTCTCTGAAGACTCTATAGACTATATCTGTTGGCCCTGCAGAAGTACCTCCAGACACTATTACTACATCGTACTCCCTCTCAGCTTCACTAATAACTCTAAGCATACTATCTAAGTCATCTCTAACAATACCAATAATATGTGGATCAGCCCCGATACTGGCTAGCGAGCTAGCTATAGTATAACTATTAATATCATATATCATACCTAGTCCTATACTACCACCAGGCTCCACTAGCTCATCCCCAGTAGATATTACGGCTACTCGAGGCTTCCTATAGACCTTAACACTCCTTATACCTAAAGCTGCTAAAACTCCAATCTCCCTCTCTCTAAGAGTAGTACACCTCCTCAATACGAGTTCTCCAGCAGAGATATCTGAGCCTGTATTAACAATATTCTCTCCTGGGACAACAGACTTATATACTATGACTCTATCCTCAGCTCTCTTAGTATACTCAACCATAACTACAGCATTCGCCCCAGAAGGTATCGGTGCCCCAGTTGAGATCTCTACAGCCTCACCACGGCTAATAACTGGTAGGTTACCCACACCAGGGCTTATAGAGCCTATTACTCTAAGCTCTAATGGAAAGAGCTCATCTGCACCAAAAGTATCCTCTGCTCTAACAGCATACCCATCCACAGTTGATCTATCAAAGTGTGGAACATCTATAGGTGCATATATATCTTCTGCTAGAACCCTACCATAGGCTAAGGGTAACTCTACAGTCTCAACGCCTAGGGGATTAATACTAGTATACTTCATAATCTTAGCTATAGCATCCTCAGGCGTATATAGTTCATGATATATTACTCTATCCTTTACCATAATAACACCTCACATAGAGATCCTCTCAGGGTAAGATAGTATCCTCAACTCTCCACCCCTGTATAAGATGAGGGTCACACCTAGGAGTATAGAGTATTTAAAACCACTATATAGTATACTCTTAAAGCCTACAAGTATGGGGATCCCAAGCCTAGCAATCATAGATACCAAGTCTCCAGAGACCCTACCAGAAGCTACAGCTATAGACTTATCCAAACTAAACCCCCTAGTTAGAGCATAACCTAAAGCTTTAGCTATAGACATAAACCTACTAACATCGAAAGCAATGACAGCATTATTAGAGCTTAAATCATATAGTCCAGTAGCCTGAACACCATGAAACCTATCAAGCCTAGACATAAAATCGCTAACAACCCCCTCAACTAAACCCCTATCAACCCTAACCCTAGACTTAACAAACCCACCACTCTCAATAAACCCAACACAATCATCAACATAAAGCCTAACAGGCCTAACAGGACCCTTACAAGAAACATCAACATTACCATCACCAATACTAACACCAATAATATCACTAAGAGAACTAACAACACCAGACCCAACAAGAAAACCAATAACAGCCTCACTAACATAACATGGACTCATAACAAGACTAGAGACATAAGAACCATTAACATAAACACTATAAACACCATCAACAGGCATAACAATACCATCCTCAACTCTAAACTCAGCCAAAACCTCAAAAACACTAAAACTCAAACAAACTTCACCAAAATGAAGAAGTAGAAGAGAGACTAATTAAGAAATAATGATACTATAGACACCACCAATAAAATAGCCAAAGTCTTCGACTAAGTTAGGAGCCCAGTATACATGTGGTGGGCCCGGAGGGATTCGAACCCCCGACCTACGGGTCTGGAGCCTCGGCTCACTTCTCGGCGTGATCCGCCGCTCTACCTGGCTGAGCTACGGGCCCACTCCACGTATAGCTAGTTACTCGAGAGATTTAAAGTTTATACTGTAGTTGTAATTAGTGGGAGCTATAGGGGATTGTTGTGAAAGATTTATATATAACCTTATGGAAATTTTTATATGTGAGGTGATGTTTTTGCCTGGAGGCTATGTTGGCAGAATTGCCTTTATAGATTTATCAAAACAGAAATATCATGTTGAGCCTTTGAATATGACTTATGCTAGGCTTTATATTGGTGGTAAGGGTATAGCTGCTAGGTATCTTCTAGACTATTTACCTAGGGGGGTTGATCCTTTATCTCCAGATAATTTACTAGTAGTTATGACATGTCCTGCTAATGGGACAGCTGCTCCAGCATCCCCTAAGTACCCTATAGTTACTAAGTCTCCATTAACAGGCTACTGGCTTGATACTCATAGTGGTGGAGCTGTTGGTGTAGAGTTGAAGTATGCTGGTTTTGATGGGGTAATTATATCGGGGAAAGCTGATAAGCCATTATACCTCTATATTGAAGATGGTAAGATTGAGTTTAGGAGAGCTAATCACCTATGGGGTCTAAGAATTAGTGATACAAGGAGGGCTATAAAAGAGGAGCTTGGAGATCCTCAAGTTAAAGTTCTAAGCATAGGTCCTGCTGGAGAAAAACTAGTTAAGTACGCTATTATAGACTCTGAAGGCAGACAGCATGGCCGTGGCGGTGCTGGAGCTGTTATGGGGTCTAAGAACTTAAAAGCTATAGCTGTAAGAGGCTCTGGTAGAGTTGAGGTAGCTTTACCAAGAGAATTTGAGAATATTGTTGAGGAGATGGAAGAGAAAGATATATTCAAGAATCCAGAGGCAGAGTTTGGTATTAAATGGGGTAGTATATCATTAGGCTGGTTTACTAATGAGGCAGGAGCCCTACCGACAAGAAACTTCCAGACTGGGAGTTTTGAGTTATGGAGTGGTATAGATGCTCTAGCAGTAGCGAGAGTTAGAGTAAAGAGAGCAGCATGTAGGCAATGTCCAATCGGTTGCCATAATGTAATATTAATAACGAGTGGTAAGTATGCTGGAACCCTCACTGAAGGTCCAGAGTATGAGACTGCATCATTACTAGGATCAAACCTAGGTATAGGTGATATAGGTGCTCTAGCTAAGCTTAACTATTTAGCTGATGAGCTCGGCCTAGATACTATAAGTTTAGGAGGAGTCCTAGGATGGGCTACTGAGCTTTATGAGAGGGGGATTATATCAATAGAGGAGACTGGGGGCTTAGACTTGAGATTTGGGAATGATGAAGCATATGTAGTATTAACTGAAGCCATAGCTTATAGGAAGACGCCATTAGCCGATATACTTGCTGAGGGTACTAGGAGAGCGTGTGAGAGAATTGGTAGAGACTCCTGTAGGTATGCTGTCCATGTTAAAGGATTAGAGCTTCCAGCATATGATCCTAGAGCTGCTCCAGCAATGGGATTATCCTATGCTGTTGCAGATAGGGGAGGAGACCATCTTAGGTCATGGCCTATAGGCCCAGAAGTCCTAGGTAGATACTGGCTCGGAGCTAAGCCTATAGCAATTGAGAGGTGGAGTCCAGATAATAAGGCTATAATAGTAGTACAGCAAGAACACCAGTATGCAGCTAAATTCGCTGCAGGAGTATGCGACTTCTGTTGCTGGGATAATGAGAGGTTAGGTCTACTAATATATGCTGTAACAGGTTTCGAAGAATATAAGGATGTTAAGGGCTTTGAGCTAGCTGGTGAAAGAATAGTTAATCTAATACGAGTATTTAATGTAAGAGAAGGGATGACGGCGAAAGACGATATTCTACCACCTAGAATACATGAAGATCCCCACGTCTCAGGCCCAACTAAAGGCAGAGTATTACCTAGAGAATGGTTTGAAAAGATGAAGAGAGAATACTATGAAATAAGAGGATGGGATGCAGAGGGGAGACCTACAATTGATACATTAAAGAGAGTTGGCGTAGATGAGGGAGTATTAAAGCATGTCACATGGTAGGAGGTGGTAGGAGTGAGCTATTATGTCCTAGAATTTGATTCAGGCAAATGCACAGGTTGTGAGAGATGTGTTCTAGCATGTAACTATATTAAAACAGGATACTACGGGACTAGGGATTCTAGGTTAAGGGTATTCGCATGGAGAGATACAGGGGACTTTATAGTAACAGGATGTTACCACTGCGATCCAGCACCCTGTATGGAGGCCTGCGGTGTAGACGCTATATATAGAGATCCTAAAACTAATTCTGTGCTAATTGATTATAGGAAATGTATAAATTGTAAAGCTTGCGTATACGCCTGCCCATATGGAGCTATTACATTAGGGAGTGACGGTAAGGTTATAAAGTGTGATCTTTGTGCTGGGGATCCTGCATGTGTAAAAGCATGTGATTATGGAGCTCTAAGATTTATTAGAGCAGATAAAGTAGGCATTGATTTTGCTTATCAATATGCTATATCATTGAAGTCTAGGACTGATATCTCTAAGAGGACATGGTCTGGCGTAAGGCCAGGGTAGAGTACATTTAAGGTTCCTCACTTATAATCCTAATATTTTTCTCTTGAATGTCTTCAAGTTTACATCCATCTCTAATCAAATTCTCAAATATCTTAGACTTATATGATACCATAGCTGAACCTATACTCTGCCATCCTATAATCCTACTTGAGCCCTTCTCATATAATACTAGGCTTCTATGAGCACCCACACCTGGGATCTTATATTCGATTATAGCCTTAGAATAATTTAATCCTAATCTTTTAGACTCAAAGCCATTTAATCCTAGCCTTATAAAATAGTAGCCTAGAGCCTCCCCTACCTGGTAGGCTATAAATCCTTTATAACTCATATTCATCATTGTTAATGGTAAGAGTTTAGCCTCATAGGATGCGAGTATACCCAAAGGCCTATATACAGGTTTCCCGGTTATATAGTCTATACTACTAGCACAGTCTCCTATAGCGTAAATATCTGGTATACTTGTTCTAAGAAATTCATTTGTTAATATTGACCCGCCAGGTCCGTCTCTTAATCTCTCTAAGCCACTTGGTATATTAGCTGTAACTCCGGTACTCACTATAATTATATCCGCAGGTATCTTCTCCCCACTAGCTAGTATTACACGTTCAACTTTACCATTACCCTCAATTCTCTCTACAGCAGCATTACCTATAAACTTAATCCCTTTAGCCTTAATCCTATTAAGCATAATCTTAGATATAAACTCCTCAACAGCAGTCATCAACGGGTACGGTAATATGTCTATTAATGTTATATTCAACCCTCTACTATAAAGACTATCAGCTATAAGAAGACCAATCATACCAGCTCCTACTATGACAGCTCTCTTACCTGGAATAGCGGCAGAGTTTAACTTGATCATGTCACTGAATGATATAAAAGTATAGACACCACTCAGCTCTAAACCCTCAATCTTAGGAGTACTAACTTTACTACCAGTTGCTAAGACTAGGACATCATACTCAAACATACCATTACCTCTAGTTACAGCTACACGATTACTTGGGTCAATGAATACTACTTCGTCATTAATAAATCTCACTCCTAGATGCTTTAATTGGTCATGGGTAAGTATCACGTAAGGATCTATACTAGTCACGTTATTCTTTAGAGCATAAGATAACGTCATCTTAGAATATATGAATGAATCTACCGATATGAGGGTAACATTAAGATTAGCTTTACGTAAACTAGTAACGGCAGTTCCACCTCCAACTCCTCCGCCAACTACTAAGACTTCACTCTTCAAAATAATACACCACTAAATATTTATGTTACAAAACTAATATTTAAAGGATCCTTAAACTTAGTATAGATACTATTGAACATACAAGTCTGAATATATAGGTCTTAATTCACTTTAAAAACCTTGGGTACATATCATGGTTCAAATCAGATTTTATGGAGAACTCTATGAAATAACAAAGATTAAAGAATATAACCTTAAAATAGCTGACGAGATAACTCTCCTAGATCTTATTGAGATTCTAGATAGGAAATTGAATATAAGCGTGTCTAAGGTATTACTCGATGATAAGGGTAAGATTAAAAGCGCCTATGTAATACTAGTTAATGGATCAGCAGTTAGAGAAGATAATCCGAGATCTGTAAGAATTAGGGATGAGGATATATTAGCCTTTCTACCTCCAGCAGTTGGTGGTAAGTTATACTGTTCAACTCTAGGATGCTAGTTTAATGAAAAATAAGATTATTAAGGATGTTAGGGGGATATAGGTTAGGAGCTACTTTTAGGCCATAAGTAAGATCCTACTATGAATAGTACTGCATTTACCATTAGTCCTAAACCTATTGGCCTTATATCGGCGAATCCCTCTGGCCACCCTATGTAGAAGGCGTATCCAACTGCTACTATTAGACTCCCAATTATGGCTACTATGGCTGCCCTCGGTGATGGCTTAGCCCAGTAGAGGCCTATTATTGTTGGTATGAATAGGGATGATGATAGTATTAAGTATGCTATATCTAGGGCTATTAGTATTTCTTGTATGTATATCGCTAGTAGTATTCCTAGAACTCCTAGGACGACATTTAATGCTGCTATGAGGTACGTCATTATTCTCTCCTCTAATTTCCTGAGAATTCCTATAATATCATATGCTATTAGTGTTGATGTAGCTATTAATGCTCCATCAGCTGTGCTCATGAATGCAGCGAACATTGCTGCAATAATGAGCCCCGCTAGCCCGGCTGGTAGAATATCTACAGTTAACTTAGGCATGGCTAGTCTAGGATTCTCTAAGCCACCAGCGTAGTATAAGTATGCTAGAGCTCCGATAAATGTAGCTGCTAGAGCATATATTACTCCATAGATTCCAGCTATAACTGTTCCATTAACTCCAATTCTAGTATCCCTAGCTGTTAGAACTCTCTGCCATATATCCTGACCTAGCATTAAGCCGAAGAAGAATAGTAGAAACCATGTTAGGATCATGTCGTAGCCTATATGCGTCGGGGATAGGTAACCTGCAGGTAACATATCGATAGAGAGGCCCTTCCCAGATACTGCTAGGTACCCAAATATAGGTAGGATTATGATTACGCCTAGGGTCATGAGAAGCCATTGAACTAAATCAGTTAATGTAACTGACCACATACCGCCGAGAGCTACGTAAGCTACGACAACTAGTCCTCCAATTAGGGTTCCAGCTTCAAATGATATACCTAAGACTACTGACGTAACAGTACCAATAGCTATCATTTGAGTAACAAATATCATTAATGTATATGTAGCAATAACAATAGCCCCTATAAACCTAGTTGTCCTATCATATCTCTTCTCCATAAACTCAGCCATAGTATATATTCTCAATGGTATAATTTTCCTAGCTACTATAAGGCCGCAGGCTATGACACCTAAGCTTATCATTATAACCATCCAAGACCCGGATATCCCATACTGGTACCCTAGCCTAGCAGACCCTATAGTACTAGCTCCTCCAAGAACAACTGCAGCCATAGCTGGAACATAGAGTAAATATGATAATTGCCTATTAGCTAGTAGGTAGTTATCTAAGGATTTTATAGCTATCCTCTCTGATAATAAGCCGATAATAAGCATAAAGGTTATGTAGCCGACTATAATAGCTATGTCTAAGGCTGTAACACTCACACCAAACACCAGAGAATAGCGGAGGGAGAAGTGTTATTTAAGCTTTTCTATAATAACCTCAAGTTACAACATTAAAATTAACGGTTCATATGAGGTCAGGGTCTATGAATTTAGATTTATCCGGGATTATAGAGTCTCTTGAGGGAATAGGCTATATTAGTGATGATAAGTTATTGAAGACTTTTAATTTAATCCTAGATCCTCCTATCTCTACTCTTAGCTTTAACGACGCTATAATTGGTGACTTTGAACTTCCTCAACCTAGGCTTGAATATATTGAAGGACGAGTTATTAGGAGTGCGCTGGGGGAGAATGGCATAGACTTATTCATATCCATAGATTTAGTTATTAGTATGCTACCTCTTAGTAAGCTAGAATCACTCGTAGCTAGTGATAGGAATGTAATCTTAGAGATAATAAGAGAAGAAGCTTATACTACTGCTAGAAGCTTAGCTGAACTTTATAGAATTAGAGGAGAGGATTTTAGAAGTGAGGACGATGTTAAGAGAGAGATTCTAATACTAGCACCTTCTAGTAGATTATTAGATACTGTTAGAGGAGAGTGGGATAAGTGGGTTTGGAGGAGGACCGACCGCTATGGGCGCGAGTCTCCAGATCCTAAACTAATTCTAGATGATATTCTAAGGATAGGTAATGCTCTTAGAGATTATGGAGTAAAGGTTTATATTGCTACAGATATAGAACATGATTACGGCGATATTCTAAAACCATATGATATAATTCCAGTTAAGATTCCTCAGAGGTTAGCAAAGATTGTATATGTTAGAGATCAGAGTGTTACGTGGTTTAAGAGCCCTATACTAGGTAATATGACCCTAGATTTTAGGCGTGGAGAAGAAGCAGTTTTAAGCGAGATATATAGCAAACTTAATTTAAGACCTCTCTTTAGGATTAGATGGGTAGCTGAGGGCGATAAGTTAATTAGAGCTTATATGGAGGGCGGTAACTTCTTTGTTATAAAGACTGAGTATGGTACAGCAGTCTTGACAGGTGTTGGTGTTAGAGGCTCTAATTATGCCGTGTTTAAAATCTTAGCTAGTATACTACCAGAAGATGTTAGGCTTATTGGCGTTCCCCTAGCTGGATATATTAAAGACTGGGTCTCTGGGGCTGTTCATTTAGATGTAGTCTTCTCATATATAGGTGATATAGGTGGGGAGCGTTTAGCTCTCGTAGATCCTTCTAGGATGGGATTCTATTCTCTACTAGAGTATAATAGGAGAGAAGGCTCATTTAAGATTATAGAGATGCCTAGGTTAATGAGAGAATTAGGTGTTAAACTAGATGAGCCCCCTCGTGAGGGTCAAAGCCGCATTACTATGATTAATGCTTTAAATTTAGGTAAGGGTAGAATAATATCAGATTCATTTAATGAACTCGTGAATAGGTATTTAGAGAGAATGTATAGTATTGATGTTATTAGGGTAGATATTCCCCAGCTAGAAGCTGGCGGGGGTGGTGTTAGATGCTCTACGAGAGAGCTTTGGAGAGATTAAAGAGTAAGGGTTTAAACTTAGACATAAATAGCTTCCTTAGAACATTTAATAGAATAAGTAGTATTGGGTGGGTTGAGAGCTATGGCTCTACTAGGCTTGCACTCACCAATGAACATATTATGGCTCGTAGAGAGTTATTAAAGGAACTTGAAAATATAGGTGCTAAGGTATTATTTGACGAGGCAGGGAATATTATAGCTGAGGTTGGATCAGGTAGTAGAGCTATAGCTATAGGCTCACACTTAGACAGTGTACCTGGCGGTGGTAGATTTGATGGAGTATTCGGTATTATTGCAGGCTTAGAGATTCTAAGAGCTATTGTTAAGAGTAGCTTGAGACTTAAGCATAAACTTATGCTCGTAGATTTCAATAATGAGGAGGGTTCTAGATGGAATCCTCCACTACTAGGCTCAGCTCTAAGCGTAGGAGTTTATACAAGAGACTTTGTCTACTCCAGACTAGACTCTAATGGGGTAACCTTTGGAGAAGCTCTAGAGAGGTCAGGGTTTAAGGGTAGTGCTGAGAATAACCTATCTATGAATCCCCCAAGATTCTATATTGAGCCCCATATAGAGCAGGGTCCAGAGCTCTATAGAGAGGGATACGATATAGGCATCCCCCAGGGTATAGTAGGGTTAAGGGTGTTAGAGTTAACATTTAAGGGGAGGCAGGATCACGCCTCAAGCCATATCAGCCTAAGGAGAGACCCGGTAGTAGGCTTATCTAAAGCAGTACTAAGACTGAGAGAGTATGCTCTCAAAAACCAGGATAAGCTTAGAATAACAGTAGGATATATAAGTGTAGATCCAGGGAAATTTAATGTAGTACCAGCACTATCTAAGATAACAGTAGATATTAGGAGCTATGATTCACAAGTTATAGATGAAGCAACAAAATACACTATAAAAGTAGCAGAAAACATAGGGGGAGAAGAGAATTTAAGCGTAGACTATAAAGAGCTCTGGACAATACCGAGGATAGTCTTCGACCCTGAGGTTACATCAATCATAGAGGAGTCTTGTAGAGATCTTGGATTCAAATGTAAGAGGATGTGGAGCTGGGCAGGCCACGACGCGCAGAACATGAGCAGAATCACTAAGACAGCAATGATATTCGTTCCATCTGTTGAAGGCATAAGCCATAGTAAAGATGAGTATACTAGAGAAGAAGACTTAGTTAAAGGGTTAATACTACTAGCTGAAGTTGTCCTAAGATTAGATGAGATCTAGCTTATCTACGAGATGTGTTCTAAGCTAGTTAGGGTGCTGAGATTATTGTAAGGGGGTTGTAGGTGGTTTAAGTGCTCTTAGTAGCTTCTCTTAGAGATTCCTCGAATATATTCATAGCTTTCTCTAAATTTTCAAACTGTATTACTAGTGGTGGATGGAATCTTATAACATTGTCATAGTATCCTGCTTTTAGTAATAGTAATCCTCTCTTCCTAGCTTCCTCTATGATTCTTAGAACTATTTCTGGGTTGGGCTCTCTAGTTTTCTTATTCTTAACAAACTCTAGAGCTCTCATAGCACCTAATCCTCTATGTTCTCCTATTACCTCGTATTTATCTACGAGCTCGTCTAGTCTCTTAGCAATGTATTCTCCAAGTTTCTCTGCTCTCACACAAATCTTATCACGCTTGACTATTTCAAGGACTTTTAAAGCTACAGTAGAAGCCACCGGATTCCCCCCATATGTTCCACCAACCATACCTGGATCCATTACGTCTAGTATACTAGCTCTGCCTACGATAGCACTTAGAGGTAGACCATTGGCTATAGCTTTACCTAAGACTACAATATCCGGGTCTATGTTGAAATGTTCGAATGCCATAAACTTCCCAGTTCTACAGTATCCAGTTTGGACTTCATCAATAATAACTGGGATGTCTCTCTTCTTAAGGAAGCCTTCTAGTTCTTTAAGGAATCTCTTTGGAGGTACTATGAAGCCTCCCTCGCCTTGTATTGGCTCAATTATAGCTCCAGCTATAACCTCTGGGGATAGATCTACGTCTACGAGTAGCTCTAAGCTATTCATTACTATATCTACGCACTCATCCTCATCTCTAGCTCTAAGCCTATAACAGTAGGGGTAGGGAACCTTAACTATATGCGTGGCTAGAGGCTCAAATCTCTTCTTATAAGGTTTATACTTACCAGTTAATGCTAGAGCTAAAGTAGTCCTACCATGGAATGCCCCTATAAATGATATAATGTATGGTCTCCTAGTATAGGCTCTAACGACTTTAACAGCATTCTCTACAGCCTCAGCTCCACTATTAAAGAATAATACCTTCTTAGACCCGGACATTGGTATATGCTCTGAGAGTTCTCTAGCAAGCTCTAGGTAGGAGGGATAATTAGCAACCATGATGCATATGTGCCATAAGCTCCTCAAAGAACTAATAGCAGACTCTATAAGCTCAGGATTAGAGTGGCCTAAGATAGTAACACCGATCCCAGACGTGAAATCAATATAGCTATTACCATCAGCATCATAGACAATCTCTCCAAGCCCATGAGTTATAGTTACAGGATGTGTGAGCCCAAGACCTCTAGGAACATATAATTCTCTAAGCCTAGAATATGAAGCATTACTAGACTCCAAGAGCTAAACACCAACTCTATGAATAGACTCGTAGAGGTTAAATAAGAGCTAAATCAACATAATTATGAATCTAACTAGAGCTAGTCATACTAATATCTTATGATAGACTTATAGTATCATCATTAGGAGTTAACTGTGAATGTAAGCATCACTACTACCTCAAAGCAGGCTAATATTATACTACGTATTACTCTGACTCATCTAAGCTCACCTTACTACAGACTGCTTTCTCTGTAAAAGTTTTAATCTATTCTAGATTACTGTAAGAGTGGTATTGAGTAAATGTCTGATAAGCGTTATGAGGCTAAGATAGCTCAGAAGACTCTAGTATTAGTACCTAGGAGGGGTAAAGCTCTTGTACATAGTAGAAAGCTAAACTATAAGCTTCAAACACGCTCATAGAGGTTCCATAACCTATGACTAGTAGTATTGACTCAGCTGTATTAGCTTTAATATGGGGTGAGGAGCCTAGGGTATTGATAACTAGGAAGTCTTGTAGTATTCCTAGCTTCTGGTCTTGTGATGTTGCTCTCCCAGGTGGCTCTATTGAGAGTGGGGAGGATCCTATAGATACAGCGCTTAGAGAGGCATGGGAGGAGGCTTACGTGCATCCTAGCATGGTCTATGTTATTGGCGATCTTGGTGTTGAGAGCGCAGCTAGAGGGTATAGGAGGGCTCTAATCATCCTAGGCGTACCTAGAGGCCCCATAGATCCTAGACCTGTAAGCTTAGAGGTAGATTTCGTAGGCTGGCTCCCACTAAGCTATGTATCAAGTACTCCCTATGAGGTTGAGCATCCACGTAGAGGAACTGTCATTGGCTTAAAACTACCTGGAGACCTCATACTATGGGGTTTCACGTTGAGGGTTCTCAAGAAACTAGTAGATCATGATGTAGCATCTAGGATTAAGGAATTCTAATTGCCTGTGTCTCAGCTATGGCTACTCTCTAATATGCTCTTAGCATCTCTTAGTGTGAGCTTTGTATATGCGTATAGGTTGTGTGGGTGGATGCTCTCATAGCTTTTAGCTTCAATCTCTACTAGTGTATCATCTCTTAGCTTAACTAACTCTAGCGCTATATTCCTAGTAGCATCTCTAACTACATCTTCTACTAGCTTAGGGTTCCTATAGGCTTCTATTACTAGTTTCGCTTCATCAGCTCTCTTTAATAGTGTTATAGCTGGAGCTGATAGGCTCGAGTATAGTGCTCTCGCAATCTTCTCAATTCTAGCCTGCTCTCCAATAGTGTGTATTCTTGCCTTCAACTCTACCCTCTGCATATGGCTAAGCTTCTCTCCATAGTATTGTGTAGTTTCTAGAGCACTAGGGCATACTGTTAACCCTGTAACCTCTACACTTATACTCCACAACCGAGTACCATCTCTACTCCTAGTAACTTCAGCTTCAACAATTACAGGCTCTAAGCTCTTTATTCCCCTAAACTCTACCTCGACATAGTATGTTGTCTTAGCTATAGCTGAGGCTCTAATAGCATAGCTATGCTTCTCTAATAGCTTAGAGGCTATAGATTCTAAGTACTCCTCTAGACTTTTACCCTCAACATCTAGGACTTCTAAAGCCTCTATACTCCTAGACAGGTGGGCTCCACGCCTATCGCTAGGTATCTCTACATATAAGTCTAGGCTTAAATCTAGAGTTATCTGACCCTTAGGGGTTTGAAGCTTAACCCTCCTCCTAACATCTCTAAATCCGACTTTCTCAATTAATATAGGCACTTCAGGACTCTTATCCTGGAGCTCCATTATGGAAGCCCACAAGTTAACGTCCAGATTATAAGCTATAAGATTTAGTATTAATCTGCTTTCTCTACCATCTTATTTAAGCTTATCTCAGCTAATACTACTGGGTAATCTAATCCAATAGCCTCTAGGACTTCAGGTTTTACCTCACCAATATAGCCTACTGCTACTCCGCCAACTAAAATCTCTGCTGTCCTACCATCCATAGTATGAGGTCTTATAGCCTTCCTCACTGTGAAAGTTACGCCTAGCGTTCTGAGGAGAGTATAGACTACAGCCTGTAATTGCTCATAGCTAGCATCTTCATCCATTAAAGCTATGGCTAAGCATTCCTCATCTATTATCCCCCCATTACTCCTATATACTACCGGTCCTATCTCGAATATCTTTAAAGGCTTACTCATATGAGTATTCTCTCTTAGAACCTTCAATATTGTAGCTGCTAAAGTAGGTCTAAGAATACTATAGTCTACCTGTACTGGATTTAAAACTTCAACACTATAATCTCTAAACCCTAGGGCATCTACTATTGTAGGGCTTACAAGTGATAATTGCATGACTTCTGTGAAGTTCATACCTACAAGTATAGTTCTGATTATCTTTACTAGCCTGGATAACCTACTATACTCGCCTCTCTTAGCATATAGCATTACTGGCTTCTCAAATCCTATACTCTCATATCCTACATATATTGCTACATCTTCAGCAATATCTATAGGCTTAGATACGTCAATCCTATATGGCGGGATTTCTATTATAGCATAGTCTCCCCTAATATAGACATTATACCTCATTCGCCTCAGCATAGTAGCAATATCTTCTAGGGAATAGCTCGTCCCCAGGATGCTATTGACATCATTAGCCTTAATACTCATAGCCCTAGGCTCAAGCCTAGGATAGTATCCCCCCCATGGGCTATTAATCCTTACGAGCCCAACAATAGCTCTACTCCTCTCTGCTAGATTAGATACTATAATGTTAAGTATAGCCTCAGCAGTCTCTAGGCTAGTAGATGTAACATCTATGAATAAGTTCCTAGTCCCAACATCTAGTCTAGTAATATTAGAGTTTAATACTGGAGGTATGGTTATTATCTCATCTCCAGATATTATTGCCGGATGGCGATCCCCAAGCCTAGATATCTTACCGTAAGCTAATCCTTTCTCATCTCTCTCTAACACATCCCTAATCTTCATAGGCTTGCTATAGCCTAGTGGTATGAACTCATCATCTACGCTAACCATTCTATATGATAGGTTCTTAGAGGGAATCTTATCAAGATCATGTAACCCTACTGCAGCCCTCCTCCTACTCCTCCCTAGGCCTTCGTGGAGCTTCTCCTGGAATTGTATGAGCTCTTCGAGGTAAGCTTCACTATCAATATTAACATCGTATACTATAGCTGCAACTATGTAAGGTCTACTCGGAACATCTTCAACCCTTAGTGATAGCCCACTATCTATAGTCCTTGGCTTAACCCACCCTTCTTCTAGGCCCTGTATGCCTTTCACTGCTCTAGCTAGCCCTTCTCCTATGAACATGTCCGGCCTATCAGCGTTAACCTCTACTGCTATGTAGCCTTCAGATTCTTCAACTTCACATTTAAGCTTAAATAAGAGCTCTCTTAGCAGCTCTAAGTCTATGCCTGTGAGCTCATATAGCCTCTCAGGTCTAAACCTTAATACTGGCATTTAAACCCACCCTTTAACATTAAATCTCCTAATCATCTCGATATTGGTAGTGTATAGTAGCCTAATATCCTGGATGTTATAGTATGCTGCTGCAAGCCTCTCAATACCGAACCCCCAAGCACCTATAGGGTAGTCTACATCAGCCATCTCTAACACTTCAGGCCTAAAGAGTCCAGCCCCATACAGCTCAAGCCATCTACCATTAGGTAATCTCACGTAACCCTCAACACTAGGCTCTGTGAATGGGAAGTAT
Source organism: Thermoproteota archaeon (assembly GCA_030549835.1). Lineage (GTDB taxonomy): Archaea > Thermoproteota > Thermoprotei_A > Sulfolobales > Acidilobaceae > DSZV01. The sequence continues at coordinate 8,892 of JAUQQR010000007.1, read as the reverse complement.
GCTGGTTTAAACTTAACTTCTAACCCAAGCCTCTCAGATATATCTCTAAGTGTCCCTAAGAGATCTCTAAAAGTATATCCTGGGTAGCCCTCAATACCGTCAAGCTGGTGGAACTCTGGTAGATGAGTAGCATCTACAGAATCATGCCTATAGACTCTACCTATAGTATAGAATCTTATCGGAGGCTTAGGCCTAGAGACTATTACCCTAGCAGATACAGCTGTAGTCTGACTCCTAAGCATTAACCTAGCAGCTATATCAGGACTCCACCTATAACCCCAGTTGGACTCGTGAACCCTAGAAACCCTATCTATGAGATCCATGTAGCCCCTCAAGTCTGCAGGCTCGGCTTTAACCCATAGGGAGTCGTGGATTTCTCTAGCTGGGTGATCTTGAGCCTGGAATAGTATGTCAAAGTTGAATAATTCAAGCTCAACTATAGGGCCGGTAACCTCCTTGAAACCCATTTCCTTAAATATATCTCTAACTACCTCTATAAACTCTCGTAGGAAGTGTAGCCTAGCTGGTAGTATCTCTGGAGGCTCTAATGTTACATCATAAGCTCTGAACTTATACATCCTCCAAGTCCCACTCTTCAACATACTATGTGTTAGCCTAGAAGCTTCAACTCTAACAGTCTCAATTATAGATCTTAAATCACCTCTAACCTCAATATATAGATCGCGCTCCTCAATCTCAGCTATTAAACCTCTATCTCTAAGCTCACTATAGTAAGGCTCTCCAGGATTAACCCCCCTACTACAATCCTCTAAAGCCTTCTTCAAGGAATTAATAATCTCTAAAGCCTCACCAGCAGATACATTAAGCTTAACTAAACCCTTCTCTATAATTACTAAGCCCTTCCTCCTAGCTTGACCTATAGCAATACTAGTCTCAGGACCTAGAGATCTCGATAAATCGGCAATACTAGCCTCGCCAGACTCTATAAGAATATTAATAAGCTTCTCCTCAGGAAAGCCTTTACTTAAAACATCTAAACCCTTATCAGTTAACTTAGGCTTCTTAATAGACACCTCTTTAATATCAACTAAACCTTTATCCCTCAAAAGCATAAATATACTAGCAAGACTAGACTTATCAATACCTAGTATATGGGAAGCTTGTCTAATAGAACCAGTCGAAAAACCTTTCTCTATCATTAAACGAAGAACTCTATACTCACTTTCACTAACAATATAAACAATACCAGACACCTCACTACAAAACTAAACCCGAAACTTATAATCTTTAAACTATCTACTCATTTACGTTCCCTATTCCCTTTATGGAGAATACATAGACTCAACCTCCACTTTTAAATATTCAACTTTATTAACATAATTTCTTAATTCTCATACTATAAATTTAAGCCTTAAATAGCCCTCAACTACATTATTCTTACGATGACTTACTTCACATGTACCCGCCAGGCTTCCACCCCTAGTGTCAGCCCTCACACGGTATATCATCGGCTAGCCTCAACCCGGAGTCGTTCTTCATCCACTATACTATTCACTTCCAAGACCTAATAATTTATCTAGGCTTCTCTGCCCAGTTAATTCATCCCATTTCACGCCGAATGATTGGAGTATCTGCTCAAACGCTGTCTTAATATGCTCTACATACTTTGTTACATCTACCTCAGATAACTTAGCTAATCTTACAGGCTTTACTCCTACAGGGTCTTTTGTTTTAACATATGCTATTATATCCCCCTTTGATACAGGGAATCCTTCTCTCTGGAGTAATTTAGCAGCTTTAACATGTTGCGGTGTAGTCTTAACGTACTTACCTGGATCTTTAGATAACATTACGTTTATAGCTAGCTCATCTAGAGTATAACCTTTATTCTTTAACCTCCTATATACCTCTGATATGTGCTCTCTTATATTATCTAAGACTTTAAACACAGACTCAGGACTATCTAGCTCTCTCAGGCTATTGACTACTGTGTTAAATTCTCTCTTAATGAACTCTGGTGTATTACTCTTCTTACCAACCATACCCTTAATTACAATCTCTCCCTTATCTGTTATGCCTAGATAGTTTTTCTTAAGACCACTAAATAAGACTACCTTAAACCTCTTATCAACCTCTAATTCTAAACCATGCTTATCAACAACATACTTAGTTAGATAATCTAGAGCCTCAACTTTAGGATCCCACAGGAATATGCTATCAGTATCTCCATAGACTATGTGGAGTGAATAGCTCTTAGCTACCTTAAGAGTATCTAGTAAGATACTCCTACCTATTGCTGTTACACTCTCAGCTACAGGTAGACTATAGAATGGGAAGGCTTCATTACCAAAGACTCCATAGCTTGCATTAATATAGACTTTTAATGCTGACTGTACAGTATCATACCATAACCTCTGACTTACCGTAAGCTTCTCATCTTTAGCTTTTCTCTTATAAATCTTAACCCTATAATCTCTAAGTAATCCCACAACTTCACTCGTAATACCTCTATAGTCAATACATACCTCATATCCAACTTCAGGTATTATTCTAGTATTACTACATTTAGGGTTATTTATTGTTTCATAGCTTAAGTTCCAGTTCTTAATTATTGAGGGGTATAGGCTAGCATAGTCTAAGACTATAACATTAAAGAATATGCCTTGAGGAGGCTCTAATACTATAGCCCCCTTATACCTCTTATCTTTTATAATAGCTCTACTCCTAGCCTCTCCTGCTTTGAGCTCATCTTTATTCGGTATTAGCCACCCTCTTCTACGATGCTCCCAGTTCATTAAACCCCTAATCCACGTTGATACCTGGTGTCTAGTTACATCTTCTAATCCAAGTTTACTAATCCTCATAACCATTAGTATTAGATTCCATACTAATTCGTTAGAGAATGTTGTGAGATTAACTGTTATAATAGCGTCTCTAGCATTATATTCTACGAGCTTCTCTAAGCTAATATTTGAGACTGTATCCTCTAACTTAACCTTGCTAATCCCCAGTAGTGACTCAGCTATATTCTCTAATTTAAGCTCTCTATACCTGCCTCCAAAAGCATATGCTTGGAGTGCTTTAATACTAAATAATTTATAGAGGTCCACATGTAGGGAGTACTTAAGCGTAACTTTATCTTCGTGAAATTCTATAGGTATATACATAGGGTCCAACCCAAGAACTATGAGCCTATTATAGATGTATGGTAAATCGAATGAGTCACCATTAAAAGTTAATATTACAGGGTATTTTTCAATCTCTCTAAAAAACTCTAGTAGTAGAGCGCTTTCTGAATCAAAAATCTCTACCTCAGTAACCTCAGATGATATGGGGCCGTTGAAGGAGGCATTATCTCTATATAGTAGTAGAACTTTAACCCTACCATCTGTATCTGCTAAAGCAATACTAATAACCGGGTAGGTAGCCTTATCAGGGTCTGGTACTTTACCGTACTCTGGAGTATAAATCTCGATATCCACAGCAACTCTTCTAATCTTTGGTGGCCTTTGCTCAAATATTAATGCTAACTCATAAGCCATATCTTTATACTCTCTAGATTCACCAATAGTTATACTCTGAACCTCCTCTGAGAATGAAGGATCGATACTCCAGTTATCTCTCTCCCATCTCCTAGACACTCTATACCTCATACCTGGAACTAGTAAGTTATCGAAGATATAGTTATGGTGATATTTTATGTCAGCCTCCCAAACACTAAAACCTTTACCTGAGATGATGGATCTAAGCTTCTTCACAGCTAAAGGGTCACTAGCTATCACCTTATATAACTTAACTTTCTCCCTCCTAATAGGATGGAATTTACTAACTAAATCGAACTGTACTATAAGCTTATTACTTTCAGGATCTAACCCCATACTCTTAAGAGATTCCGGGTCAGCATCTGTAAGGAAGTATGGTCTATGACCTGTTCTATCAATCCATCTAATAATTCTACCATCATCTCCAATAAGGAAAGATATAGCCTTATTAATTCTACCATCATATCTCACATCTAGTAAGTACCCCGTAAACTCTTCAACGAAATTCTCTATATCTCCTAGAGTCCACCCATTGGTATTCTCTATAGATTCAATATCGCTCAAAGAATCATTATTTAAGCTAGTATTCTTATTACTGCTTCCGGCTTTAACCTCATTTAAACTTTCAACTAAGCTCCTAACCCTATCTCTTAGATTCTCAGAGCCACTACTATTAAAGTAATTATCGAGTTTAGCGTGCCTACGGTGCTTAGCCTTAATAGGCAAGACTCTACCTCCTATAATTATAGAGATAGGACACAACTATTAACTCTAAACCTAGACGCGAGAATAGTATTCCATATAAATACTAAATAAATGAGTAATTCTAAGTGGCCATGAAGGGCTATTTAAATAATTAGAGTATATATGTTAAAATTTAAGGACTAAAAATTAATAGATGGCAAGGCGGTGTAATTGACTCTCGGACAATGGCTAGGATACATAGGAGGGTTACTAGCGATTATAACTGGACTGGTTAGCATATTAACTCAGAGACCATTAATAACACATTTAACAGGGATAACTTTAATTGAGGGTAGCGTATTAATTATTACTGGCTTAATAGCCTTGATTGGTGGCTTAATCGCTATATACTTCTCATATAGAAGGATAGGCCTATACGTTATTATTGGCGGTATCTTAGGCTTATTAGCTCCCTGTGTGCTCTCAGTAATTGCTATTATTGGCGGCTACTTAATGTTAAGAGAGAAGTAAGCTAAGATATTAGTAACCTAGAAAGCATTTTAATTACCGCTATTGGGTCTCTAAATAAAACATTTACTCCAGCTCTTATTAGTGATGGATTCATAACTATTTTTGTTATAATTTCCTCGTGGTTATCAAAGTCTAGTTCTCCTATTTTCTCGTCTATTTTTAACTCACTACCTACGCTTATTAGGGTTTCTTGTAGCCTAGGATTCCTCAGTATTAGCCTAGCTATCCTGTATTGTTTTCTAAGCTTTGAGGCTACTATCCTTAATGCTGTTTCTATTGCCTTATTCAAATCACCAGTTTCCCTATAGAGTTTTAGTATTAATTCTCCAGCTAGGCTATTAGGGTATAGGCCTCCTCCAGTTAATGGCTTATTTAATCCTCCAGCATCTCCCACTACATGAATCTTCCCACTGCTTAATCTTAGAGATGCAGGGCCTAATATTACAGGGCCTCCATATGCCCTGATTTTTTTACTCAAGCCTAACATCTTCTCTAATCTAGCTAAACCCATTCTAAGATATGCTGGGTCCTCTGACCCGCTACCTATGAGTATTGTTTCATTGAATCCAAGTATCCAGGAGAAGAAGTCTCCTGACAATTTATCGTCAAATATAACCTTGACAGTCTTGTCGTCGGAGGTAAAACCCTCATACTCAATATTGACTCCATATATGGGCGTGCCATTGAATCCAATATTTAGACTCTTCCTTAGTAATCCTCTATAACCTTCTGCTAGAATAACAGCATCATATCTAGCTATAGAGTTATTAGCTTCTATTAAACCCTTAAGACTAACTCTAGAAACTCTAGTGTTAAGTTTGATTTTAACCCCTCTCGATAAAGCTTCTTCAAGCATATACTCTTCAAGTTTAACTCTATCAAGCTTGTAAATCCCCCCCTTAATCTTAGCCCTTATAGAGCTATTCTTGCCAGCAAATATTATACTATCATATCTGCTAATTATACTTTTAAATGCAGGCCCACCTATCAAAGATACTACTCTACTAGATACAAGGCCTGTACAGTGTGGTGGATACCCGACTCTATTATGCTCTTCATATAGTGTTACATTAGCTCCAGCTTCAATTAGTTTAAGAGTGAATATGAGGCCAGAGAATCCTCCACCTACTACTGCTACCTCCACTAGGTACACCACTAGCTTCATAATACTTAAAGCAATAAATTCTTATATAGTAGATTTAACATTTTTCTACACTATTAAATAATATAGAATTTTAAGTTTTAAGTTTACTATAGTCTAGGGATGCTGACGTGGAGCTTAGAGATATTATAGTTTTAGTTAAAGCATCCCTAAACCCCGAGATTGTAAGGCAGAACCCTAATGGTAGCTATGACATAGAGTATACTCCACTTAAAATATCAGATATAGATAGGAATGCATTAGAAGAAGCCGTTAAGCTTAAGAGCATCTTAGGTGGTAAAGTTTACGCCATATCAGTACTTACATGGGGTCCTTTAAAAACTAGGGATAAAGATTTGAGGCTAGCTATTCAAGAAGCTCTAGCTAAAGTAGCAGATGAAGCTTATGTTGTTGCAGATGATAGCGTAACTCCTACGGATCAAGTTATAGTATCTAATATTATAGCTACACTTATTAAAGCTAAGGGTCTAAGACCGGCTCTAGTATTAGCAGGTGAGGCTAGTATAGATGAGTCTACATCCCAAGTCCCAGCTAGGGTAGCCTCTAAGCTAGGGTATAGCTATGTAGGTTATGTTAGGAAGATTATTGATATTAAGAATGGTAAGATTATAGTTGAGAGAGATTTAGAAGAGTATACTGAGATTCTAGAATCTCCACTACCAGCTGTTTTAAGTGTAACCCAAGAGATTAATGAGCCTAGACCCCCAACTCTTATACAGATTAGGATGGCTTCTAAGAAGCCTGTACACTATGTTAGTTTAAAAGATTTAGGTCTAGAGTTTAAGATGAAGAGAACAATAATGGATATGAGGGTTTTAACTATAACTAGAAAGCAAGTGGTAATAGAGGAAGCTAATGTAGAGAAAGCTGTAGATAGGCTCTTAGAGTACTTAGAGAAAGAAGGAGTACTAAGAATATGAGGAGGTGAGGTTAATTGCAGAACATTATTGTAGTATCTCAGAAGCCTAGTGATTTAGGAGAGCTCATAGCAATAGCTAGGAGGCTGGGAGAGCCTCTAATACTAGCATTCCAAGAATCAGCAGTAAGTATTAATGAAATTACAGGGTACGGCCATAAAGTTTATAGATTAAATAGTGATAGACCCGAAGCCCTATACTATGCTATTAAGAGCCTATATGATAGCTTAAAGCCTAAACTAATCATAGGTCCTACAACTAAGAATGTTAAAGACGCTTTATCCCTCTTCGCTGGACTCTATGATATCCCGCTCGCTACAGATGTTTCTAGTATAGAGGATAGAGGCGATGAAGTTATATATAAGAGAGGATTCTTAAGTGAGAGAGTTATAATGACGGCTAGTGTACGTAAGCCTGCAATACTGCTAGTTAAACCTAAGATAGTTTCTCCAGCTGAGAAGATAGGTAAGAGTGATGTCATAGATCTTGAGGTTACAGCTGGAGACGTTAAGTTACTAGAGAGGAAGCCTAAGGTACTATCGGGGATTAAGCTTGAAGATGCTGATATAGTTGTAGGTGTAGGTAGAGGATTTAAGAGTAGGGAGGATTTAAAGTTAGCATTAGAGCTAGCAAACCTACTAGGCGGACAGGTAGGCGGTACTAGGCCTATAGCTGCTGATTATAAATGGCTACCTGAGGATGCATGGATAGGTATAAGTGGGAAGAGGATAGCACCAAAACTCTATATAGCTATAGGTATAAGTGGAGCTCCACAGCATATGTCTGGAGTTTCAGATTCTAAGATAATTGTAGCCATAAATAAGGATAAGAGTGCACCCATATTTAAGCTATCAGACTATGGGATAGTTAATGATCTATATAAAGTCTTACCTATCCTAATAAGTAGATTAAAAGCTAGAGCTAGTCAAAAATAACCTAGGGAATAGCAAAGACGCACTACCCTTTTTAAACACTTAGTTAAAAATACTTAATAGAGGTGAAATAGAATGTTTAGAGCAACATATAGTAGGGCTGCCAAGTTTAAGTATGTGACTCAAGCCTTGACAAAAATTAATGATGAAGGATACCTAGAGGTTAGTAATGATGGTCTAAGATTCTGGCTTATGAGCCCTGATAAGACTAGTATGGCAGTAGTATTTATGCCAGCATACTCATTTGAAGAGTTTACAGTAGAATCTGAGGTTAAGCTTACTATTAGAACTGATGAGTTTAATAAGATAGTTAGGAGAGCTGCTAAAAATGACAACTTAACACTAGAATTTAACCCAGTAGATCAGCTCATATACATAACATTAACAGATAGGAGAACAGGTATTAGTAGACAGTTTACACTAACACCAGTAAGTCTAGCGGGAGAAGAGTATAGAGAGCTTAAACTAGAACCTAAAGTAAAGTTTACAATAGACCCTAAAGACTTCAAGTTGCTAGTTCAAGATTCTAAGATAATAGGAGATACTATAACATTTAAAGCAGAAACAGATCATATTAATGTTATAGTTAGAAGTGAAGATAAAGAATACATATGGACACTTAAACCAGGAGACCCACTACTAGACCTTGAAGTAGTAGAGCTAGCTGAATCCTCATACTCTAGGACAGCATTAGAAGTAGCAGCAAAGCCAACAAGTGCATCAACACAAGTTAGAGTAGAATATGCAACAAACTACCCAATACAAATAAACTTTGAGTTGCCTGGAGAAGAAAAAATGATTATTTATATAGCTCCTGTCCTTGAGTGAGTTTAACGTAGAATGAAGAATAGAATAGCTATTATAACTATTATAACTATCACCACTATAGCTAAATTCCTAGGTTTTCTAAGCCACTCAGCCATTTCCACTTATCTCACCTACTTATATTACGTAATGGTCTGACCTTAAATATCTAATTCAATAATCAAATAACTTTAAAATACATAAGATAAAATTTAGTTAGTATAATTGGTGAAATTAACTATGATACTGGTATCTTAATAACTATAATGATTTAATATTAAATTTAAATCCTTAATACAATATCACTATTCTGGTGTATCGGATGGTCTCTAAAGTTGTTGATGTTAATGAGGCTTTAA
>JAUQQR010000040.1 GCA_030549835.1 Thermoproteota archaeon | reverse complement strand
ACTGGGGATATAGCCCTAAACCTCCCTTAGACCCTTGACTTCTAGGGCGGGAGGAGGTCGGTTATCATATATTTACTATGTAGTAAATAATATTGGAAGGTAGTGTTTTAATGCTATCTAAGGTAAACCTCTTAGAATTCTCTCAATCAAGTCTTTCCCTTGGTATCCCTCTATGACGTTTAATATTGTATTAAACTCTCTATCATATATTATAATTGTGGGTGTACCTCTAACTCCTAGGCTTAGAGAGGCTCTATACAGTGCTGATACTATACTACTCTCTTCATTAACTATACTCTCATTAACACGTAAATTTGATTGATTGAGGAGTGAGGATAAGAAGCCTGGGTCAGGAAACTTATTCTCACTATAGAGTCTATAGTATGCTTTATACATTAAGGATAAGAATAAACTATCAGTGCCAACAGTAGATCTTAGTAGGGCATGAGACCTGATAACCTCAGGATACCGAGATGCGTGAACTGTGAAATCTATAAAAACTACTCTTATCTTACCATCACTCACGCTATTAACTATAAGACCTAGGCTCTCAACCATTTCCCTAGCACAAAAAACACAGTAGAGGTCATGGAAAATATAGACATCATACCTAGCCTTACTCGACCCAACAACAGGAACCTTAAAACCCTTAAATAAGCTAGTATTAGAATCAAAGTAGACATGAAATCCGGAGAAGTCAGGATACTCTACACCCCTCCTACCTAAAACATTAAATACTATGAAGATACTACTAACAATAAAAGCTAATACGACAAAGAAGATTAAGAGTTTATAGGAATTACTCTCCCTAGACTTCTTACCCTTACCTCTACCCAAGAAAAACACCTAGTACTAAGCATATCATTAAGCTTAATAAGAGAACCTATATATCAAGCCCAGTAACCTCACACACCTAATACAACTATTTTTAGGTTCTATAACTGTTTATAATAGTTTATATCATTCTCCAACTACAGAGGAAATCTTACTAGATACCTTTATAATTTCAAGTATAGAAGCCAAAATGTAGGGCTTCCCACACCGCTATGAGCCTAAGGAAATCTATGATAGAGAACTCTAAACTGAGGTAACCCTAAACTAGGAGCCTATGATATGATCCAAACGGCGCTCTACATTAATCCTCATGTAGGTCTAATAGTTTGTATGTATTTACATGTCTATCTCAGATCTCTACACACTGGTACCTAGGTAGTTTTGGTAAGCTCCATGCAATACTAGAAAATTTTAAAATTCGGCTTCTATTAATATATCTATTTATGAAACTATTATCTATGATAGTGAAACTACTTAGAGAGAATAGGGGAAATAGAGTAGAATGTGATGCTTCCTGGGTATTGCCTTGTTGCTAGGTATATTACGCTTCCATCTATACTTTCTAGTCCTGAAATCTCTAATAGCCCCCCGTTGTATAATATGGGTGCTATATTGTACTCGAATGATACTATGTATAAGCCGTCTCTAGTCTTAGCACATGGGGGGTATAGGAGGGAGGTTTCTTGTCTAGCCTCTACTTCTACACTTAACCTTATAGGCTTCCATGGGGAGGGTATATTATAGTATTCTCTTAGTGGTTTACAGAGCTCTCCTACTAGTGGTATACCTGTCCATGCTACTTGTACTCTCATAATAGTTCTCCTCCTCCACGTTATATCTAGTGGTGGGTTTATAGTTAAACCTCCAAAATCTGATAATATATTCTTCTCCTTCTCTGAGGTTAGCTCAGCAAATACCCTATACATTACTCTAGAAGCTCTACTACCATAGACTATAAGGTCTATATCTGATACTGCTGGGTTGTCTGAGCCGAATGCTATTGAGCCTGTTAACCCCAATTCTTCGTGGTTTAACCCATTCTCTATAAGCATGCATGCTATTTCAATTAGCTTATAATGTAGAGTATTAGCTGGCCTCCTAGTCACTCTCTCAAAAGCTTCTCTAGGTCTAATGAGCTCTACTATGTCACTTAGCCTAATATATGGTATTGGTGAGCTATATATGCCGTCTATAGCTTCTCTAAACCCATATCTAGCTATGCTATCACTTAGCCCTCTAGGCCCATACATTTCTATGACTCTACATAGGTGTACACCACTCCTAGACCATAGGCTACCTTCACATAGCCTATACTTAGGTATAACTGGCACCATGCCTGGCGGTCTAGGAATACCGATAACCTGGGCTATGAGTCCGTCTCTAGATAATACTATACTCCCATGCTCTGGGTTTAAGGCCGAATCCATTTAATCCACCATGCTAACCCATCCATCAATATCTGGGCTGGCGATGACCCCCTCTCTACTAGCTACTAACCTAAGCTTACCCTTATATGTGCCTAGGGGGAGCTCTGAGTATCTAGTATGCCATGTCTCAACTACAAACCTCCTACCATTAGTCTCAGCTATGTACCTAGCTGGTGTTAGGTAGCTCTCACTCGCATCTACAATCTCAAAAACCCCAGTATAGTAGCCTAGAGGAGTTAATACGTCGCTACAAGGTTCCCTAGCTATACTCCTCAGTATCCTCAGAGTGTACGGTCTACTTTTAAAACAAGAGTCTAATAGCTTGCTATAAGCTAGCCTAGAGTAATCAGCCCATGATAGCTTATCTCCTACTTTATAGAATCTCTCCTCTAATCTACAAGCCTCTATTAACCCCTCAGTCTTCAAATCCCTAAGAGTCTTATACATCTCCGCATGATTACCATAGACTAAGAGGTCTACATCACTATAATCTCTCTCATTAAAAACAGCCCATGAGCCGGTTAAGCCTACCCACTCAGGGTTCATATATTCTATTAGTTCTCTCACCTCAGGCCATAACTCGGCTCTCCTAATCCTTAATGCTACTCTAGGATCAAATACTGATATCACCGCATGATTACTGAGTACTGGGGCTACCCTACCTATACATTCTACATATCTACTAAGCCATACCGGTATATTACTGAAATCGTATGGCTTAAGCTTCCTACTACCTCTAATGTAGGGCGTAGCTATTACTGACCCTGTAGGGTGCCTATATCCTCTTACCATCCATACCTCGTCTGCGAAACCTGCTGAAACCCTGATAACCCAGCCTTCAATAAGCTCATCTAGGTTCATACCTATAACTCAATGTTAGCATGTCTAACCTTCATATCCTCCTCTCTTACTCCTAACCTCAACATTAGAGCATATATAACACTATCTAGGAATACTGCTGCAGTATCCTCGAATAATGTACCTAGAGGTGCTAAAGGCTCATGTATTCCTAGTATTTGCCTAGCAAAATAGTCATCCATACTACTAGTCTTAGTCCTACCTGGAACCCAGACTACGAGGTCAGCAATATTAGCTAGAGGACTGTCAGTATAGCTTGTTATAGCTATAACTAGAGCTCCAACCTTCTTAGCGGCATCTGCAGCCGTAACTATAAGCTGAGTTCTACCTGACCCCGATATAGCTATAGCAATATCTCCCTTTTGTATACTCGGAATAATAGTATCACCTAGAACATAGGAGTTGAAGCCTAGATGTAACAGTCTCATAGCGAATGCTCTACCAACTAACCCGCTCCTCCCAGCACCCATTACTATGACTTTACGCTTCTCAATATAGGCTTTATGTAGAATGTCTAGTAGCCTATCAACCTGGTCTAAGTTTATATCGTTAGATGCTTTTAGAATAAAATTAGTTATCTCCCTTATAGCTTTAACAACTGGGTGCTCGTTAGAGCCTCTAGAGACTAAGCCCCCCAATCTAGTCCCTCTAACTATATATTCTTTAAACCTTTTAAGCTAGAAATCATAGATACGGTTATAGAGTTAAGCTTATCTAGATTAGAATCTCATTATTTAAGCTTTAGCTTACTTGGTTATGAATTGGTGCCTTAAGTATTGTGTATCTTTACGTATTTAATACTCTCGGGAGGAGGCGTGAGCTCTTTACTCCTAATGATCCTCCCTTAGTTACAATGTATACTTGTGGTCCAACACCATATGATTACACTCATATAGGTCATGCTAGAACATTTACCGTATTTGATGCTATTAAGAGGTACCTTAATCTTAGAGGCTACTCTGTATTCCACGTCCAGAATATTACTGATATCGATGATAAGATTATTAATAGAGCTAGAGAAGAGAGTAGAGATTGGCGTAGTGTTGTAGAAGATTATACTAGAGATTATATGGATATGCTGAGTGCATTAAGTATAAGGATTGATTTACATCCTAGAGTTACAGATCACATTAGTGATATCATAAGGTTCATTGAAAGGCTCATAAGTAAAGGTTATGCCTACGTAGCTGAGAGTGGTAGCGTATACTTTAATGTTGAATCATATAGTGACTATGGTAAGCTTAGTGGTCTCACGTCTAGAGAGGCTTGGAGGCAAGAGGAAGAGTTTATTAGAGAGAAGAAGAGTCCATATGATTTCGCCCTATGGAAGGCTGCTAAGCCTGGAGAGCCTAGCTGGGATAGCCCCTGGGGTAGGGGTAGGCCTGGATGGCATATTGAATGTAGTGTTATGAGTAGTAAGTACCTAGGCTCTAGGATAGATATACATGGCGGGGGAGTAGACTTAGTATTTCCCCATCATGAGAATGAGATTGCTCAAAGCGAAGCCTACTTTAATACTAAACCATGGGTTAAGTACTGGCTTCACGTATCATACCTGACTATTAGGGGGGAGAAGATGAGTAAAAGCCTACATAATATAATACCTTTTAGGGATGCTGTTAAAGAGTGGGGTTCAGGAGCACTGAGATTATGGCTTCTAAGCTCACATTATAGGAGTAACCTTGACTATAGTGAGCAAGGGTTAGAGCAGGCATCTAGGCTCTATGAGAGGCTGAGAGATGTAGCGTCTAGGATCACTAGGAGACTAGAGAAAAGCGAGCCTACGCATGTACTTAAAGATATAGATATTCTATCTAAACTAAAGGCAATAAATAAGTCATGGCATGAAAGCTTAAGTAACGACTTTAACTTCGGCTTAGCTATGAGTAGTCTCTGGGAGTTTACAAGCCTCTACTATAGAGAAATAGATTATAGTGAAAGTCAGACAATACTACTATACGCTTATAAGAGCCTAGTAGAGTTTAATAGAGTATACGCTATACTAGATGATATACTTGAAAAGCCTAAAGCTACTAGGCTAGAGGAGGATCTAGTAAACCTCATAGTCCAGGTTAGAGGAGAGCTTAGAGCAAGGAAGATATATGACCTCTCAGACTTTATTAGAGATAATCTCCGGAAATTAGGCATAAAGCTCCTAGACTATAGAGATAGAACTGAGTGGGTTAGAGAGGAGTCTTAGCGTTGGCCTTAGATCTTGATAAGATAGACCTAGTAAGGTATTCTAGGCAACTACCACTCCTAGGAGCCTGGGGACAAGTTAAACTCTTAGAGTCTAAAGTAGCAGTTGTTGGCCTGGGAGGTTTAGGGAGTATTATAGCAATGTACCTAGCAGCCTTAGGAGTTGGGAAGTTGATAATAGTAGATTATGATGTAGTAGGAGTTGATAACTTAAATAGGCAAATACTATATAATACAGGAGACGTGGGTAAACCTAAAGCTCTAGTAGCTATGGAGAGACTTAAATCATTAAACCCCCTAGTTGAAATTGAAGCATATAATACTAAGGTAACTAGAGATAACGTAGATAGTATTCTGAGAGATGCTGATATAATAGTTGATGGCTTAGATGACTGGTATACGAGATTAGTATTAGATGAGTATGCATGGGAGAAGAATAAACCATATGTTCACGCAGCTGTAGACGGCTACTATGGCCAAGTCACTGTAATATTATCAGGTAAGACTACATGTCTAGCATGCATAACACCCAAACCAATACCAGAGCCAGGGTGTAGAGTTATAGTAGCACCTACTGTAGGTATTGTTGCATCAATAGAGGTAATGGAGGTATTAAAGCTTATAACAGGTATAGGTGAGCCTCTAACTAATAAGTTAATAATAGTTAATGCGTTGAAGCCCTCAATAGAGGAAGTCGTAGTTAAGCCAAGTCTAGATTGTAGTACTTGTAGGAAACAGCTACTAGGCTAAAATCTAAACCTCCTTTTTAGGAAACCTAGTATTAGGCTAGGTAAGCTGACCCTCCTAGGCTTTAGAATCCCTAAGTCTTCTAGTAGAGACCTAGCAGATAAGTATCCAGGAGCTCCAGTAACTCCTCCACCAGGGTGTGAGCTTGATCCTCCTAGGTATAAGCCTCTAATAGGCGTTCTATACTTTGAGAGCTCTAGTATAGGCCTATAGGCCCATACCTGGTCTAGGCTCATACTAAGGTGGAATATGTGCCCTCCAGGTGCATTAAACATTACCTCATAATCCTTAGGTGTTAGTACTAGGAGTTTCTCAGCTTTAACACTAAAGTCTTCAAAGTACTCTCCTAAAACATTAAATGTATAATCTATAAGCCTCCTCCTAGATTCTTCACTCCAACCTGAGGGTTCATCGTATCTAGTATACTGTATGAATAGTGATATTAGGTGCCATCCTTCAGGTGCTACCGTTGGGTCTAGGTAGCTTTGTGTATTAATAGATATCCATGGCTTACTACTAATGCCCTTAACTATAGCTTCTCTATAAGCATTCTCAACATACTCTACGCTATCTATTGTTAGAGCTGATGACCTATAGATTCTATCTGTAAACTCCTCATATTCTCTCCTAAGCTTTGGTAGACTCCTAGTAGCTACTATTATCTTAGATGATGCCCCTATAGATTTTAGACTTCTAAGCTTCCTAACTATAGTCTTATCTAACTCAGCCTCATCCCACTTAACTAGTTTAAGGAGAGCTACTCTTGCATCAATAGTACTAATAATAAACCTACTCTCAACTATTCTACCATTAACTTTAACCCCTAATACTCTACCATTCTTAACTATAATCTCCTCAACTCTAGAGTTTAAGTGTATATCTACGCCTAGTTCTCTACACCTATCAGCTATAATCTCCGATAATCTACCCATACCTCCAGCAACGTAAGCCCACTGACCCCTAACACCAGTAATATTACCCATATAGTGGTGTACTAGGACTAGACTTGACCCAATACTACTAGGAGCTACTAACTCACCTACAACAGCATCCTCTACTAGTAAAGCTTTAACTTCTTCACTCTCAAAGAACTCATTGAGAATCCTAGAAGCAGGGGATATGAGAATCCTAGGTATATCCTCAATAAAGCCTCCAATCCTAACGTGAGAGGCTAGGCGTAGGGCTCTAGAAGCTAAATCTAGGACTTCAGATAAGTTTAGAGGCGGGTTTAGGTATAGGTAGTCTAGAATATCTGCAATAAAACCCCACAGCTTACTCCACTCTACATAACTCCTAGCATCTCTATCTGAAATCTTCTCAATCTCCTTAACAGTCTTATCTAGACTAGACCATGAAGATAGAACTCTACCCCTACCCAGGAATATAGTCATACCTGGATCCTTAGGTATGAGCTTTAACCCTCTCTCAAATAAGCCGAGGTCTCTGGCAATCTCAGATCTAAATATGCTCAAGACGTAAGCTCCAACCGGAACCCTAAAACCACTCCATAGCGAGGGAGTAGAAGCCATACCACCAAGGAAGCTATTAGATTCAAATAATCCAACCTTAAGACCATGTAATGCTAAATAACATGAGGCAACTAATCCATTATGACCTCCACCTATAACAACAACGTCATACTTCAAGTAGAGGCACCCATAGTTCTAGGTTATAAACCCGTATCTTAGGTTTTTATGTTCAAACCAGGCTAGGATATGCCTTACTACTTCTAATATGGCTTTTATATATTTATCTATGATATCCTCGGGGACTAGTATGTCGAGCTTGAGCATAGATCTTAGACTCTTATCTAGTATCTCAGTAGCTTCACTATAAGATATCCTCCTACTAGCATAAGCTTCTAGAATACTCTCTAAAGGCCACTTGAAGTTCTTTGATGGGCATTTGGGTGGTCTCCATAATAGTTCTATATAGTTTATAGGTTTAGATGAGATTAGGAGGTATGAGTGGATGTTAGTATAATCTGCTACTTCTCTAGCTATCTCACATACTACAAAGCTCGTTAATACCTTATCCTCCATCTTCCCTAATAGTACTAATCCTAGCCTCCCAACCCTATATGGGCCTAGTATTTTGTCTACTCTCTTTATTACCCTTAATGCTATATGTTTAGGATCTCTCTTAGACTTTATATTCTTCCATCTAGCCTTCTTCCTAGATGATGATCTAAGAGTAGCATATATAGTGTCCTTACTAGCTTCTACCCATGCTATAAGCTTTTCTGTAAGTATTGGGTGAGTAGTCTCACCTACCTTTCTCTGAATACTCTCTAGATTAATATTTTGTTTCAAGAGCTCACTCCATAACGCATTATAGACTCTAGACTGCTCTAAGCTAGCTTTTAGGGGGCCTACAATCCACTTTATACTATTTAATGTATTATAGATATTGACTTCTATATTCTTTAAATCTAAAATCAAGCCTCTAACTAGACTATCTGGAATACTCTCTAATTTTAAAGTTAGAACACCTGATAGCCTAGTAGAAGCTATATCTGTTAAATGGTAAATGTAGAAGGCGTCACTAGCAGACTCTCCTAGGCTAGAAAGGTCTTCTAAGAACTTAGAGCATATGCTTAGAATCCTAGAGTATGACTTAAATCTCCTAACATAAGTCATAATCTTAGGTAAAACCTTACCATCCTCGGCTGGAGGTAGGCTAGGAGCTTGTATAGAGCTTAAACCAGTACAGTAGAGGCGCCAATTGCCAGTAAGAGATTGTATAAGATCGTAGACCCTAGTAGCAGTATCATCATCAATACCATAGTCTCCAGATAGCTTTAAATACTCATGGTAAAACCCCAAGCTATATCCCACATATATGTTATATAACCAGACCTAATAGATTATAAGAGGAAACAATAAAAACCCCGGAACAACAATAAGATAAGTAAATAGACCTAGTTGCATATATAACTCTTACTTATTAGTTCTACACCTTAAGCTTTACAATAGGTGTAATATTTGAGCTCTCTCGAAAAACTACTTAGCGAGATTAACCGCTTTGAGCAGTTTCTTAGAGTTAAGCCTCTATACTTTGACTTTAATAAGATGGAGTTTGTATGGCTTGATACTAGGCTTCTTCCCTTTGAGGAGGTTTATAGGAGGACTAGAGATTATAGGAGGATTGCTGAGGCTATTAAGAGCTTGGAGATTAGAGGAGCTCCAGCTATAGGTGTCTCAGCGGCTTTCGGCCTCGCTCTTGCAGCTTTTGAGAGTA
Organism: Thermoproteota archaeon; assembly: GCA_030549835.1. Lineage (GTDB taxonomy): Archaea > Thermoproteota > Thermoprotei_A > Sulfolobales > Acidilobaceae > DSZV01. The sequence continues at coordinate 824 of JAUQQR010000040.1, read as the reverse complement.
GAGCTAGAGATAATACCATGCTACTAGATGATCTTAGAGTTGCTAAGAGTATTCTAGAATCTACTAGGCCTACAGCATATAACCTATTCTGGGCTCTTAATAGAGTTATGGGGAGGGCTCTAGTAGAAGCTGAGAAAGGAGATGTTGACGGAGTTAGAGAGGCTACACTAGAAGAAGCTTTAAGAATCTATGTTGAGGATATTAAGACTAACGTAGAGATAGGTAGGATTGGCTCTAAACTAATAGATAATGGAATGACAATACTAACACACTGTAACACTGGAGCCCTAGCAACTGCAGGTTTCGGGACAGCACTAGGAGTAGTAAGATACGCCTGGTATGAGGGTAAGAGAATAAAAGTAATAACAACAGAGACAAGACCAGTACTCCAGGGGGCAAGATTAAACGTATGGGAACTCAGAAAAGAGGGGATACCATTCAAGCTAATAGTAGATAGTGCAGTAGCACTACTACTAGCCAAGAACATGGCAGACATAGTACTAGTAGGAGCAGATAGAATAATACTAACAGGACACACAGCAAACAAAATAGGAACACTACAAGTAGCACTAGCAGCAAACCACGCTAAAAAACCATTCTACGTAGTAGCACCCACAAGCACAATACAGCCAACATGGAACCCAGAAGAGATAATAATAGAGGAGAGGAGTAGAGAAGAAGTAACAACAATAATGGGGAAAATACAGATAACACTACAAGACATAGAAGTATACAATCCATCATTCGACATAACACCACCAGAACTAATAACAGGAATAATAACAGAGAAAGGAATAATAGAAAAACCATTCGACAAAAACATA
>JAUQQR010000006.1:11464-53544 GCA_030549835.1 Thermoproteota archaeon | reverse complement strand
GTTATTGTCTTATTGTTTGTTCTTGATGGTTTTGGTTTTAGTTTATGTTAGAGGATTTATATTATGGGTTTTTATATGAGGGTATTTGCTTTTTTAAATTTTTGGGAGGTGGGATTAATATCTACAGCTGGTGTCTCGATTTGTTGTGTGGCTGAAACTCGTTAGGGGAAAGTTGGGTGTGGATGATGTGGGGGGAGCTTGAACTTTAGTATGCTACCGTCACTTAGGTTTAGGGCTTTTCTAAGATATGTTGGTGATAGTATTTCTATGACGTCGTTCTTGTATATGGTTATGGCTGGTTTAATGATGAATGCTGTGATGTATGGGTTTAGGTAGAGCTCTATAGGGTAGGCGTATACTGCTGCTAGTTTAGCGTTAGGTATTGCTGGTGGTTCTATATAGATTAGGTTTAGGTTTGATAGGCATTCATTAAATAGCTCTACTTGATCATCTCTAAGTCTTATGTTTAGTGTTCCGGGGTATGGTTCAATGTTTAGTTTTTCCCGGAATTTCTTGGTGTAGATGCTAACGTAGAATCCTCCCTCGCCTATACCACTGAATACTATACCTTCAAAGTATGTATTACACTTATCCAATGTGTTCTCCACGCGTTAACTAATTGATGCTAGCCTTTAGAATTTTACTTTAAACTGTATTAGCTATTTATCTCTAGTTAAAGCTTTAGTTTACTATTATTATTAAGGTTTATGGTGTATGAGTGAGGAGAAGATTATAGGCTTCCTTGTTAATCCAATTGCTGGTATTGGTGGGAGGCTTGGTTTTAAGGGTAGTGATGGTGTTTATGGTTTAAAGGCTTTAATGCTAGGTGCGCCTCTAGTTGCTCCTGAGAGGGCTAGAGTATTCTTAAGGTATTTACCTAGAGGTCCACGTATCATTACTCCGCCTGGGAAGATGGGTTTTGAGTGGGTTAGGGGGTCTAATCATGAGACTAATACTAGTATTGTGGAGTGTGTTTCTGAGAAGATATGGCCGACAACACCTTTAGATACTATTAGATGTGCTAGGGTTATGGCGGAGTCTGTAAGTATACTAGTCTTTGTTGGAGGTGATGGTACAGCTAGGGATATAGAGAAAGGTGTTGGTTTAAGAGCTCCGGTGCTAGGCGTACCTTCAGGTGTGAAGGTATATAGTGGAGTATTTGCTATTAACCCTAAAGTTGCAGCTACAATAGCTTGGAAGTTCCTATATGAGGGGGCTCTCTTGGCTGAGAGAGAAGTATTAGATATTGATGAGGATGAGTATAGAGCTGGGAGGCTTAAGCTAAAACTACACGGCTACCTTAAAACACCAGTTGTTGAGGGCTTAGTTGAGGGTAGTAAGTCAGCATTCTCATATGATGAGGAGGAGAACTTGGAAGCTATAGCAGAGTATATTGTAGAGAATATGGAGGATAACACCCTATACATTCTAGGCCCAGGTAGGACTATAGAGAAGATTGCTCTAAAGCTAGGCTTAAAGAAGACACCCCTAGGGGTTGATGCTGTATATAATAGGAGAATAGTAGGATTAGATTTAGATGAGAAGAGGCTAGTAGAGCTGGTAAAGAGCTACCCTAAGGCTAAGATAATAATCTCTCCGATTGGAGGCCAAGGCTTCCTCCTAGGTAGGGGTAATCAGCAGATTAGCCCCGATGTTTTGAGACTAGTGGGCTTAGATAACATTATTATTGTATCATCTAAGAGTAAGCTTAGGTCATTTAAGACATTAAAGGTTGATACTGGAGATGACTATGTAGATAACGCGGTTAGAGCTAGAGGCTACTTTAGGGTCATTACAGGTTATAATGAGGAGGCTGTAGTAAGAGTAGAGTAAGATAGATTAAGTTTGCTTTACACCTCACTATTTTGAGGTTATAGAGATATGAGTTCAACTAGGCTACCTTTAAGAGATAATCTATTTAAAGAAATCTATAGAATTGAAGATGAAGTACCTAATTTTAAGTCTTATGTAGCGGGAGAGTGGATAGAGTTTCCATCTAAGATTACTGTTAAGTCCCCCATAGATGGATCAATTATAGCTAGAGTCTCTATCCCAGACTGGGAGGCTATTGATAGAACCCTAGATCTAGTATATGTTAAGGGTAGGTGGAGTATTAGGAATACCCCTGGAGAGAAGAGGCTTAAGATTATAGATAAGATAGCTGACTTAATGGAGGAGCATAAGGATGAATTCATAGAGACTCTTGTAGTAGATGCTGGTAAGCCAGTGAGGCATGCTAGGGGTGAGGTTGAAGCTAGTATTGATAGACTGAGGAAGGCACCACTAGATCTTAGGAAACTTGAAGGAGACTATGTACCTGGAGATTGGAGTATTCATACCCTAGAGAGTGAGGGGATAGTTAGGCGTGAGCCTTACGGTGTAGTATTAGCAATTATACCATTCAACTACCCACTCTTCGATACAGTAAATAAGTTCGTCTATAGCGTTATACCTGGTAATGCTTTCATTATTAAGCCTCCAAGCTCTGACCCGATAAGCACACTTATGTTTGTTAGAGTAGTATTAGCTACAGGTTTCCCAGCAGACTCTATAGCAATAATACCCTTACCCGGGAGGGAGGCGTCAAAACTTGTAGCTGATAGGAGGATACATGTTATAAGCCTAACAGGTAGTACTAAGACAGGTCTAGAGGTTATAAGGAATGCTGGTATAAAGCAATTTATATTAGAGCTTGGGGGAGGAGACCCAGCTATAGTATTAGCGGACGCTGATCTTGCGACAGCTGCTCAGAAGATAGCTATTGGTGTAACAAGTTATAGTGGACAGAGGTGTGATGCTATTAAGATTATACTAGTAGAAGAGCCTATCTATGAAGAGTTTAAGAAGCTTTTAGTAGAAGAGCTCTCAAAGATAAGAGTAGGAGATCCAAGAGATCCATCAACTGATATGGGGCCGCTAATAGAACCTCAGAGTGTAGATGAGATGATTGATGCAGTAGAAGAAGCTAAATCATATGGTTGCAAGATACTATATGGGGGTAAGAGGCTTGGGGGTAACTATGTTGAACCTACACTAATAGAAGTAACTGAGAGGCATACACTTAAGCTACTCAAACTATATAGAGATGAAGTATTCGCGCCAGTAGCTATAATAACTAAGTTTAGAGATTTAGATGAGGCGATAGAGTTAGCTAATAATAGGAGGTATGGGCTAGACGCGGCTATATTTGGTGAAAATATAGATAAGATAAGGAAGCTAGTAAGATTCCTTGAAGTTGGAGCAATATATGTCAATGAGTATCCGAGACACGGTATAGGCTATTACCCATTTGGTGGTAGGAAAGACTCTGGAATTGGGAGAGAGGGTATAGGTTATAGTATTGAGCATGTGACAGCTACTAAGACAATAATATATAATTATAGAGGAAAGGGAATATGGGAGTACTTATAAACAAAATTTTTACTCACATTGATTCTCAGCAAACTAGTCTATATAACCCTCTGCTTCCCCCTCTTAAGTATGTATTCTCTTAGAGGTTTAGCTAGATTATAGCACTCTTCTTTCTCCTCAACTAGGTTTAGGCTAGATAGCTTCTTAATTATGATTACTGGGTTCTGTACACTCATTGCCTTTAACTCTTTTAACGCCCTATGTTTCCCAACTGATATGTTATCCATGAAATAGTTTAATACTATTTTCTCCTCACTTCCTAGGTTTTTAGCTATATCTAAGAGTTTTGAGGCTTCAACTATATACTCTGACATTGGAGCTCCTCTCATAGTGTATGTTTTGAGGTGTTTAATAACCTTATGACTAGGGGTAGGTTACTTAAGAAGATTGCATTAGAAGTTCTAGGAGATAAGGGTAAGAGTTTATGGTCTAGGATAGATATAGTTGGGGATATAGCTATTATTAAGAAACCGATATCTACAAGCTTAGCATATGACGACTTCAAGCTACTCGGCGAAGCTCTACTATCTAGGTTGGGTAGTATTAGGTCTATATGGCTTGCAGTAACTCCGGTCACCGGACCCTATAAGGTTAGGGAGTATATTCACTTAGCTGGAGAGCCTAGATCTACAACTATCTATAGGGAGCATAATTGCTCATTTAAAGTTGATATCGGGAAGGTATTTATAACGCCAAGGCTGGGATTTGAGCATCTCAGAGTAGCTAAGTTAGTAGAGTCTAGTGAAGTAGTTGTTAATATGTTCGCTGGCATCGGAATATTTTCTATTGTTATAGCTAAGATAGCTAAACCTAAAGCCGTACATAGTATTGATATTAATGTTGACGCTTATAACTTAATGGTTGAGAATATTAAGATCAATAGGGTTGAAGGCATAGTTATACCATACCTTGGAGACGCTGCTAAGATAATTGAGGAGAGGCTTGTAGGAGTTGCTGATAGAGTCTTAATGCCACTACCAGACTTAGCCCTAGAATATATACCATATGCTCTAATGAGTCTTAGAGAGTCTAGAGGTGTAATCCACGTATATTTACATGTCAGATCGGATAAGGAGAAGAGATTCTATAATAAAGCTATTATGAGTGTAAGAGATAGAGTTGAGAGTGAAGGTTGGAGTTTAGTAGATGCACATTCAAGAGTAGTTAGAGGTGTAGGACCCGGACTATTACAGGTGGTTGTTGATGCCAAAGTTGAGAGGATTAGATGAGTGGGTTAAATTTAAACAGAAGATACTGAGAGGTATATGGGAGGATAGGCTTATAGGATACCTAGATCCTGGAGCTGAAGAGTTCCTAGTACTCTTAAATAAGCCAACACTACTAGCTACAACTAGTAGCTGTACTGGTAGGATAACTATTATTGAAGGTAAGTGGCACTGGTTGAGAGATGAGGCTAGAATAGTATTTAAGAGTCATAGCCCTATAGAGTCTAGAGATATAGTTAGTGTAGTTAAACTACTAGGATCATCAGATCTCTGGATTAAAGTAACAGGGCCAATAATACATTTTAGGACACCTAGGCTACTATGTGCTATGAGACTATTATCTCATGCTAGGAGCTCTGGGTTTAAACATAGTGGCATAATATCTATTAATAGGCGTTTAGGGCATGTAGTAGAGGTTATGAGTGGAGTACAGTTAATGATACCACTAGCCTCTAGAGGCTCCTCACTTATTAGTATAGATGAGTTAGAGAAGCTTATAGTAACAATTAATGAGGCCCTAGTAGAGGGTAGGAGGAGGCTTGAAGAATTAAGTTTAAGAATTAGTAGTGAGCCTGGCCCCTGCGAGCTCTAAAATACTCTTCAATAAGATTACCTTTACAATCACATATACTTCTAGCTTTGAGCTCATCACAATTAAATGGTGTATAGTCTCTAAGCTTATCTAACGCTCCTACTATTAGCTTAGCCTTATCTCTAGGCGCTAAGCCGACTCTAACTATTATATCCTCAATATATTCCCTCGGCGCGCCTATATTGTTAAGAAATGTTAATAGTACATATGCCTCCTCTCCTGAGATCTTAGCTGTCCTAGACTTACTAATAATCTCTAGTATACAGTTTGGGAAGAGCTCCTCCTTTATACCTCTAACTTCTCTAATCTCATATTCTCTAGTGTTACTAACCAGTTTTAAGAATGCTGGCACTTCTGGCGGCTCAATATTCTTAACCTTCTCTAATATAAACCTATTAATAGCCTCTAGTAGGAATAGTTTGAAGAGTACTGTATCCATGTATACTCGACCTTTAAGTAAAAAGCTATTTATAAGCTTTAATCTCTCTTCTCTAGTCCCCGCAGTGTATTTGAGGTAATCTGCTATATTTACAGCTATATTTAACTCTCTATAGTAAACCTTACCACCCTTAATTATCCATGGTATTCTTAGCTCTACAATATCTACTTTTACGCCCATCCTCTTAGCTATGAATATTAGGTTGTCTAGTGACTCCTTCTCTAGAAACCTCTTGACTCTATCTACCTCTAGCTTAATCATCTTATCAAGTAAGCTTATACTCTTAGCCTCTCTTAAGGCTAGGAATGCTAGCCAGAAAGAGAATACTTCCTCCTCAGTCGTTGTACCAATATAGTCTGGGAGTGGCTCGCCCCTAACAGTATACTCTATTCTCTTAGCAGCTAGAGAGATTATAGGCTCCTCTCCAGCAATATCATCTAAACCCCTAGTCTTGCCAAGTATCTCGTTAGAGTAGACTACAGGATCTACTAGGAAAGGATATTTCCTAAGGCTCATTAAACCCCCAATTTAATAAATTCTAAAAGCTAGAACTTAAATGGTGAAACATTTTGGAGAAAACACTAGCTAGGAAGATAACCGATTGGGTATCAGAGTTTAAGTATGAGAATATACGGGGTGATGAACTATTAGAGTTTAAGAAGAGATTTATTGATACAGTAGCTGTAGCTATTGGAGCATACTATGAAGAGCCTGTAGCAATAGCTAGGTGGATGGCTGAACTAACAGCATCTAATAGGCTTCCAGCTACAATATGGGGCACCGGCTCTAGGGGCGTATTCGATCACGTAGCCTTTGCTAATGGATGTGCTGTTAGATACCTAGACTTTAACGACACATACCTATCTAAGGAGGCTCTCCACCCAAGCGATATGATCCCGGCTCTCGTAGCCTCAGCTGAGATCTCTGATGCCGATGGTAGGAGGCTTATTGAGGGGATAGCTGTAGCCTATGAGATTGCATGTAGACTAGCTGACGCCTATAGTGTTAGAGCGAGAGGGTGGGATCACGTTACTTACATAGCAATAGCTACAGCTGCTGGAGCATCTAAAATACTAGGATTAGACTCTAGTAAGATAGAGCACGCTATAAATATTGCTACAACAATAGCCCCAGCGCTAAGGCAGACTAGAGCTGGAGAGATTAGTATGTGGAAGGCTTGTGCAGCATCTAATGCTGCTAGAGATGGTCTAATAGCTGCAGTACTAGCATCTAAGGGTATGACAGGTCCGTCTCCAGTATTTGAGGGTAAATTTGGATTCTTTAAGGTAGCAATAGGGGGAGATACTTTTGACTTAGAATTTGGAGATAAACTTAAGGTTATGGAGACTAGCATAAAGTACTGGCCAGTAGAGTATCACTCTATGAGTGCTGTAGAAGCCGCTTTAAAAATTAGAGATAAGACTGGCCCAATAAACCCAGATGATATTGAAGAAATTGATGTTAAAACATTCACTGTCAGCTATAAGATTATAGTTGAAGACCCTGAGAAGTGGGATCCAAAAACTAGAGAAACAGCTGACCACAGTCTACCATACATAGTATCAGTAGCACTACTAGATGGGAAGGTATGGCTAGAATCGTTCACAGAGAAGAGGATACTAGCAGGCGATGTTAGGAAGTTAATGAAGAAGATGAAGATTGAAGTAAACCCTGAGTATGATAAGATATACCCTAGAGGTATAGGTAACTTAGTGAGAGTAAGGCTAAGAGATGGTAGAGTCTATGAAGAGGAAAGTATTTACCCTCCAGGACACTACATGAACCCATTAACAGTTGAGGGTGTTGAGGAGAAGTTCTGGAAACTAGTAGCTGATAAGGTAGATGTGGAGAAAGCTAGAGAATTCCTAAGGATGGCATGGAATTTAGAGAATATACATGATATTGGTTTACTTATGAGGAAGATTATTGTTAAATCTTAGCTTTTCTTACGTTTCTTTACAATCTTCTCTTCTCCCTTAACTCTAACACTCTCACTCCTAACCTTAAATATGATAAATCCACCGATAACACCTAGTATTAAACCTATACCCATTAAGCTTATAGATATGAGATTCTGTCTACCTAGTCTGGACTGTAGCTCTTTAATAGTACTATCTCTTATCTTAATCTCTGTGTCCCAGTAGCTTTTTAAACCCTCAAGTTCTCTAACTCTAGTATCTAGCCTTGTTAAGTTATCTTTTAGAGTTTGAATGATTCTAGATAAATTCTTTATAAGCTCATTAGTATCAATAGTTGTTAAGTTGAATAGAATAGCTGGATATTCCCGGTAAGCTACTAATAATGAAGACTCTAGCCCCGAGGATATAACTAGTGATGGGTTATAGGGTATATAGGATACTAGGAATCTAATAGTCTTAGAGCCCCCAGGCTGTATTAATAGTGTTTCTGGTAGAGTTAAGTTTAGAGCCATGGCATTAGCTATAAAAGCATCACCAAATGTTAAGCCTCTACTAAATTGAACGTAGAAACTCTGAGGCTCTAATACCCTCAAGCCGGCTATATACCTTACAATACTCTTATTATTAATACTATCAATATATACTAGGGATGCTGAGTCAAGACTAATAGCTATATTCACGCTACCTTCAGATAGGAGAGTGCCACCAAAGAATGGGAGTCCAGTATCAGCTATTACGCCATGCCACTTATCATGATCACCACTATAAGCTATTAGGTATAGTTCAGGTCCTCCCCTAGGACCTCTAACGGCAATAGTCTTATTTGATGGATTATATATCTCAAAAGTAAACTCTACACTAGGACTCCATAATCTAAACTTAGCTGTCACCGTAATAGTTAATGGATCAATATCTACCTGGGCTCTACTCGATGGAGTAAATATTAGGGTAATAAGCTCACTAGTATTACTATAAATTTCAAAGTCCCATTCATTATACACTAGTGTTGACAACGGAATAGTATAAGTTCTATTACCAAGAATGAAAGTATATCTTCCAGTTAAGTTATCTCTAGTATAAGCGTTGAGTACTAGAGAGGGTAACGGGTAGCCTCCACCAATTAAATCAATAAATTCACCTCTATCATTTCTAATAACCCAGCCGACTACTCCAAATCCTCTATTCAAGTCAAATGTAATATGGTAGAAGGGGCTTAAAACAGTAACTTTATTCATCTCTACCCTAAGTTTAAGTCCAATGAACTCTTGCTCACTATAAGCTATAAGAGAGTTTATAGGAGAGGCTAGTATTAGGATACATATCACTAAACCTAACAACCTGTACATCATCGGTAACCTCCTAACTCTACAAGAATAAAATTATAACCTTATAAGAGTTACTTTCACCACATGGGCATAGTATTACGTATGTGAGCATTATATCTTATACTTTCTTAGGTATTTTGCTAAAGTTATCTTCTCAACTATAGATTCAATAATTTTATGGTATCTCCTATCTCCTCTAGATGGTTTAAGCTTTCTTTTCCTAATGACTACTCTATAGACTTCTCTACCCATGTAATCATATAGTGCTATATAGCCTTTAACTCTATCCCTTAAACCTTTAACTAGCCTAACTTGTACTGCTAGCTGTTTTGGCGTAATATTAACTGTTATCATCTTAGCTTCTCCTATCGAGTATACTGGTTTAACCGGTTCTCCACTACCCCTAGCTTCAACTATTTCGCCTTTCTCTCCTACTATGAATGCTATCTTCCTCTCAGCATGTAATCCACTCCTACTCTTAGAAGCCTCTATTACTAGTTTTACAGGCACTATAGTAGACCTCTAGATTTCCTACTATTGAGGGTATATAAGATTTAGGTTATCTCTGATTTACTGGTGTAATGCTATAGGAGAATACTCTAGAATACTAGTAGTTGGGTTAGGGGTGGCTGGGTCTACTCTAGCATACCACTCTACACTCCTAGGCTATGATACCATAGGTTACGATATTACACCATACTATAAGAAGGCTTGTGGAGACGTATTAACTATAAGAGATACTACGTTAAGGTTACTAAAAGCTACTAGTAGTGAGAGAGCATTTGTCAAGAATTTCTCTATAAGGGTTAATGGTAGAGAAGTCTCATATCTCAGTTTTAGGAGCCCAATATGGGCTATAATGGATAAGAGTAAATTCGTTAATACACTTAGGGAGATGGCTGAGTCTAATGGCGCTAAAATCATAAATAAGAAAGGATACCCTGAGGTTAGAGGTGATAGTATTGTTGTAGACGCTAGAGGGCCATACGCTTGGAGTCTGAATAGCTCAATCTTAACGTATAGACTAGTTGCTAAAGCCAGCTGGGAGCCCGAGACTGCCCTAATAGACTTTAACGTTAAGAGGAGCGGATTATACTGGGTATTCCCTATTGATAGTGATGGCAGAATAATAAATATTGGAGTAGGCTTAACAGGGGTTAGTGATGGTAGGGTTCTTAAGAAGCTAGTCATGAGATACTATGAGAGAATAGCTAAAGATAGCTTGATAGTTATTGATGAGAGAGGAGCGCCAATTCAGGTCTACGCTCCAGTAATCCTATACTCTAGAGGTGTATTCAGGATTGGTGAAGCTGCAGGCTTAGTTAATAGGACCTCTGGTGAGGGAAATAGGCTAGCAGTATATAGTGCTATAGCATTAATAAATGCTATTAATAAGAAATTCCTCAATATTGCCGAGATACTCAGAGACTATGAGGAGGGGATTTCAAGTATAGTGAATGAGGTGAAGACCTCAATACTAATGCTTAAATTTATTAGACTACTAGATCCTAAAATTGCTGAGAATATCCTAGAAGTATTACCTAAATATTTCTGGGCTAGCTGGTTGAAGGCAGAAATAACATTTAATAAGCTTATCGAGATTTTAGCTGAGAGATCTTCATACGAGCTAGTTTTAGGACTTATTAGAGCTCTCTAATTCTCTGGTTTAATGCTAGTATAGCGTCTAGTGTTGAGGCCTTACCCTCCTTACATATACTATAGGATATCTTACCCTCTGATACCTTTAGTTTTATTTTAACTAGTGGCTCTTCTATCACAATATATTCTGCTCCATTCTCCCTCTTGACCTCAAACTTAAGCCCATAGAATTTAAGTCTCTTAATTATTGATTCAAGACTTACCTCTTCAATAATCTCAGTCTTCTTTAATCCTAGTGTCTTCATAGCTTCAGATGCCTTGGATGCTACCTCTAGGCATCCATCCTTATATTCTTCTATTAATTTTTTTAGAATAGCTTCTAGTAGCCACTCTACATTAATATTCCTAGCATATTCTACAATATCAGCCCACTCTTCACTAGAGAAGAAATCTACTAGTTTTAGGGGATTTCCTCCATATATACTAAACTTAAATTTATCTTCTGCTTTAGCCATTTTACTCTTCAACTCTTCTATTACATTAACAGGTATCTTCCCGGAGCTTTCAACTATAACTCTATTAGCTATATGCCTTATGAAATCTTTCTTAGTCACGCACTTATCTAGACTCATATAAACCACACCCATATATGCTGGAGAGAGTTAGACTTATAAAGCTAGTATCTAAGTGTTTAGTTTGCTTCACTCAAGCTAATACTATAATGTTTAAGGGTTCAGAGTTCATTGTCTAGAGGGGGCTTATAGTGCGGTCTAGGAGGGTTATATTAGCATTTTACTATACTGCTACTTTGATCATCGCATTATACGCTTCTTACACTATATTCTCTAAGAGTTATTCCCTAGCCTTAGCTTATGGAGACACGTATATAAGTGATGAGATATACTACGTTGATACATCTAGGAGAATCTTAGAGAATATATTTGGGGTAAGTATTCAATACTATAATTACAGTGGGAAAACTAATGATGACTATTATAATCTCGAGCATCCACCTCTAGGTAAGTACATTATAGGTTTTAATATGGTCGTCTGCGGAGATAGACCAGTATGCTGGAGGCTTCCAGGAGTAATTGAAGCAAGTCTTATGCCTATAATACTTTATGTAGCATATGCTACTTTGAGGAGCACAATAGCACCTCTAGCTGGGGCTATTGCTGCATTAACCCTAGCTAGTGATCCTATAGTCTATAGAGTATCTAGTATTGCGATTCTAGATATTCACCTAGCATTCTTTACATGCATATCTATAGCCTTAGCTGTTAGGAGTAGGTTCATATCATCTATTACTGTAGCATCACTAGCCTTAGCTGTGAAGATTAGTGGTGTTGGGACGCTAATTGGAGCCTTAATGAACCTATACCGCCTGGATAGTATTAGGAGTAGGATTAAACATATCATAGTAGCTACCCTAATAGCTATCCTAGTAGCCTTAGCTCTACACGCTCCCCTAATAGAATATTTTGGAGCTAAGAAGATTATAGATGAAACCCTAAACGCTATAAGGTGGCATACTACAAGTAGGCCTCCAGACGGACCTCCATCATCTAGCCCCTCAGGCTGGATACTAAACGTTGCACCCTTCATATTCACGTTTAACCCAGTACCTGTATATGCTGAGGTAAACACGATTATACACGTAATAGCACTAGCTTTCAGCTTATATGTTCTGGTACTAGGCTTATTTGGAGGATTGAAAGATTACACATTATCAGCTCCTCTATTCTATGCTGGAATAATGTTAGCTTACTGGGCAGTATTTATTGCAGGTAATAGGACACTCTATAGCTTCTACGCAGTACAACTAGCTCCAGCAGCAGCTGGGACTATGGCTGAGATACTACTACTAGCATGGAATAGGAGAGGCTTAGTGGGTGAGAAGTCTTAAGCTCCATTTAATAGCTTTAGGATTAATATAGCTTTTGGAGGAGTACCTTAAACTTGAAGAACCTAACTATAACGCTAGCTCAGCTAGGATATATTGGAGGATCTAATACTAGCGAGCTAGCTAGAATTATAAAGAGAGAGACGTTAGGAGACATAGTATTCCTTCCAGAGAATTGGCTATCTACAGCTAGGAAGCCCATACCTATAAGAGATTATGAGTCTATAATACTATCTCTATATGATGAGATTCAAATCCCAATATTTGGTGGCTTGAACCCGGTAATCGACTCTGACGGCTTAACCCGGAGTATAGGTTTAGCTGTTATTGATGGAATAGTTCATAGAGTATGTGAGAAAATTTATCCCTCAAAGGCTACGAGTGAGAGGAGTATTGTTAAAAGTGGTAAGCTCATTAGACCTATCACTATAGATGAGTGGGTTATAGGCTGTGCTGCATGTGTAGATATATTCTACCCTGAGATTTCGAGGATCCTAGTAGTTCTCAGATCAAACATAATATATAATCCCTCAAGTATAACTATTGATAGACTGGACATGTGGCATTCAACGCTAAGATCTAGAGCCGTAGAGAATATTGTCTACACAGTAGGTGTAAACTCTACTGGAGTAGTATACCCAGATGGTAGGATTACTGGGGGATCTAGCGCTGTCTACACACCCTACGGTAGGACTAGGGTAATACTAGACATGAAGCCTAGAGTGGTAACACTAAAACTTGAAGTAGAAGAGATAGATCTCGCCATTAGTAAATGGGCTTTTAGAGAAGACTTTGAGAGAGAATATATGAAGGTATATGAAGCAATTCTAAATAGTCAAATATCATAGCATTTAAAAGATTCCGGGGATTTAAATTAGTCTAGGCTAATAGATATCATAGAGTAAGCTTTTAAGCTCTAGTTTATAGTATTTATCATGCCCGTGAGAGAGAGATGAGCGGGCCCTTTAAACGGGTTCAAGTCCAATATACTGACTTAGCTGGATTCCTTAGAGGAGTTGAGGTCTCCTACGAGAGTATTGAGGAGAATGAGTTCCCAGTAGCCTTTGATGGTAGTAGTGTTTTTGGATTAGCTGAGATTGAGGAGAGCGATTTATTATTAAATCCTGTTAGAGAGACTCTAAAGCCAATACCTTGGGCTAGGGATATGGCTAGAGTCTTAACTAGGATATATAAGCCTAGTAGGGTTAGGCATAGTAGAGATCCTAGGTTTGTAGCTGAGAAAACTATGGACTACCTGACTGAGCTTGGATTTAAGCCTAAAGTTGGCGTAGAGCTTGAATTCTTCTTATTCGAATCTGTAAGTGTAGATGTATCTAATCCTAGTAGAGGCTTAGGCTACACTATTAAATCTCATGAGAGTCCAGGGTCTAAGAGAGCATATTTCACTCTAACTAAGAGAGCTTATCATAGCGTTGATCCTATAGACTCTCTATCCACTTTTAGGTTAGAGTATGCGAAGGCACTAGAGATTCTAGGATTCTCTAGCGAGTATACGCACCATGAGGTCGCAGTTTCACAGGTAGAATCTTCACTAAGAGCTGGAGACCCTGTATATGCTGGTGATGAGGTAGTAACTGCTAAGTGGGTTGCGAGAAATATAGCTAAGAGCCTAGGCTTAATCGCTGTATTCCTACCAAAGCCGGTATATGGGGATAATGGTAGTGGTCTACATATACACTTAAGCCTATGGGATTTAGAGGGTAAGAGGAACTTATTCCAGGATAATAGTAGTCTTAGTAATCTAGCTAGATACTTCATTGGAGGCATATTAGAGCATTCTAGGAGCCTAGCGGCTATTGTAGCTCCAACTACTAATAGTTATAGGAGGCTAGTCCCAGGATATGAGGCTCCAGTCTACTGTACATGGGGTTTCCACAATAGGAGCACCATTATTAGAGTACCCGTAGCAACAAATGAGAATAAGGTGAGGGTAGAGTTTAGAGCCCCAGACCCAACAGCAAACCCATACCTAGCAATCTCAGCAACAATACTAGCAGGTATTGACGGGTTGAGGAAAAGGATTGACCCGGGAGAGCCAGTAAATATAAACGTCTATAAGTTAACGAGAGAAGATCTTAGGAAAATGAATATAAAGACTCTACCATCAAGCCTAAGTGAGGCTTTAGATGAGCTTGAATCAGATAATGAATACTTAAAACCAGTATTTACAGATGACCTAATCGAGACATATATTGAGATTAAGAGGAGAGAAGTAGAAGAAGTTAATATGAGACCACACCCATACGAGTTCTACCAATACTTAAACCTCTAAATAATATATGCCTTCGACATAAAACCTTAAAATACTAAAGACATTTAGGGATTGAGTATTGGCTTATAGAGGCTTAGTATCTCTTAATGCTATAGTAGATATAGATTATAGTAGAGTAGAGAGATATCTTAGAGATTTCTTAGTCCATGAGCTAGAAGAATCTGAGAGGAGGGGATTTGTTCTAGGCTTAAGTGGTGGTGTAGACTCATCTACAGCCTATGCACTAGCTGTTAGGAGTTTTGGGAGAGATAGGGTTATGGCATTAATTATGCCTGACTCGAATGTAACACCTAAGGTTGATGTTGATGATGCTCTTAGTCTAGTGGGAATTTATGGTTCAAGGTATAATGTTATTGATATAGCCCCCATAGTTGATGTTTATAAGGGCACTTTACCATTATATGAATCTGATGATCTAGATAGGGTTCCCCTAGGTAATCTTAGGGCTAGGATTAGGATGAGTATACTATACTACTACGCTAATAAGCTAGACTACATGGTACTAGGAACTGGAGATAGGAGTGAGTATTTGATAGGATACTTTACAAAGTATGGGGATGGAGCTGTTGATATAGCCCCATTAATAGCTCTATATAAGAGTCAAGTTAGGAGATTCGCGTTACATCTAGGAGTTCCCGAAAGGATAGCGTTTAAACCTAGTTCTCCAAGACTATGGCCAGGTCATATGGCTGAGGCTGAGCTAGGGGTAAGTTATGAGGATGTAGACTTAATACTATACTCTTATATAGACCTAGGTGTTGATAAATCTGAAATACATGGGGTGACAGGCATACCAGAGCATGTTATTAGTAGAGTTATAGAGCTATATGAGAGGAGTCATCATAAGAGAGCTGGAGTTAAAATCCCAGATATTACGCCTATAAGAGAATTAATGATTAAATTATAAAGTGATGAATGTTGGCTATTGAGAGAGCTCTAATAGTCTTCATTATATTAAGTATTGTATCTCTCCTAGCTGATATAACATATGAGGGTGCTAGGAGTATCTCTGGCCCATACCTCGAACTGCTAGGAGCATCTCTAATTATAGCCGGCGGAGTTAGTGTAGGTGAGCTGTTATCCTATGCTTTTAGATTTATAGGTGGAATTGTAGCTTTTAGACTAGCATCTAGCTTAGCGTACTGGTCTCTACTCATACTAGGCTATATTATAAACCTAGTAGCTGTCCCGTTACTAGCTTTTGCTGGTAGCTGGGAGGTAGCATTTGCTCTATACATGGTTGAGAGGATTGGTAAAGGGTTCAGGGTGCCTATAAGAGATACCATAATAGCTGAGGTATCTACAGGTATAGGTAGGGGTAAGGCTTTCGCTATTCACGAGTTCTTAGATCAGATAGGTGCATTAGTAGGACCCCTTATTGTAGCCTACGCTATCACTAGTACTGGGGGCTCCTATAGTATGGCTCTCTTAATTCTAGGTATACCCGCGATGCTATCGATAGTAGCGTTATTTACAGCTTCAGCAATGTACCCTAAGATTAGATCAGCATCTAGGATAGAGGGGGGAGGTGCTAGGACCCTCCCTAGAGGATTCTACCTAGCTTGTCTAGCTGTAGGGCTTGCAATGTTCTCATTCATACACTGGGGTCAAGCCTCATACATAGCATTTAGCTTAGGATGGAAGAATGTAGCTTTACTATACGCTCTAGCAATGGCTATAGATGGCTTAGTATCTATACCTTTAGGGGTGGCATATGACTCTCTAGGTCCTAGAATACTATTAGTTATACCTATAGCTACATTGTTATCAACAATAGCATTATCACATGGTAATATACTAGTCTTTATACTACTATGGGGTATAGCTATGGGAGCTCTAGAAGTATTACCAAAAGCTATTGTAGCAGAGCTAGTAGATGAAAGGGCTAGGAGTCTAGCATACTCTATACTATTCCTATCAATGGGGCTAGGGTGGACTCTAGGGAATATTACGCTAGCATACTTAACACTAGAATCTACTCTATCACTAATACTTGTATTAGTTGCCTCTCTAGCATCAATGGCTATAATACTAAGATTAAGGTAAGAGGCTATACTAGCCAGTAAAACCTAGATTCAACAGTTTAAGTTATATTAATAGCATCTATAGGTCTCTAATTGAGGCTCTATAATCATCTATTTAAAGGGCTAAGTAGAGCGTTAAGTTATGTGGTGTAAGTTTTGAGTGATAGTAAGAGATTAGCTATTATTGGTGGAGGATATGTAGGCTTAAATATGGCTGTTCACGCTGCCTTAATGGGATTTGATACTCTAGTAATCGATATTGATAGTAGGGTTGTTGAGGCAATAAATACTAATAGTAGGCTCCACGTCACAGATCCATATGTTGTATCTAACTGGGCTACCATTAAGAGTAGGATTAAGGCTTCAACAGAGTACTCTGAAGCTTCAGGCTACGATAAGTTCATCATTGCCATTAATACCCCTTTAAAAGCTTATGGTAAAAGGCTAATCGAGATTATATTAAGTGAGGATAAGAGTCTAGATGACGCTATAGACTTTACCCCACTAAGCTCTGTAGCTAAGTCTCTAGCAGATATTATTAAGGGTAAGATCCTATTAGCATCAGAGGTTACAATATATCCTAATGGGACAGTTGAGAGGTTAGGTGAACCTCTCGAGAACAACTCTAAACTTAAACTCGGGGATAGTATACTACTTGTACACTCTCCAGAGAGGATTAGCCCGGGGGATCCTAGGTGGAATGTATTTAATATACCTAGAGTTCTAGGAGGCTATAATGATGATAGTACTAGGGAAGGCCTCAAACTATACTCTGAAATGCTAGGAATTAAGGTAGCCAAGATTACCGGGCTTATGGAGGCTGAGCTCTCAAAACTAATAGAGAATAGTCATAGATTCGTAAATATAGCCTACATATCATCACTTAAGAGCATAGTAGACTATACAAGCATAGACTTCTACGAAGCACTAGAAGCAGCATCAACAAAGCCATTCGGCTACCAACCATACAGACCAGGCTACGCTGGGGGACCGTGCTTACTAAAAGATACAGTAATGCTATACATGTGGATGCGTAGACTCCAGAAAGAAAACCCATTAACAGAAGTAATAAAAACAGCTATAATAGTAAACGAATCATACCTAGAACACCTAGCACAAAAAATAGCCAAAATAGCTAGAGATAGAGGAGCAAAGAAAATACTATTCCACGGCCTAGGATACAAGCCAAACACAGAGTACTTCATATCAGAAGATCTAAACACAATATGGAGACTAATGACTATACTAAGAGAAAAAGGATTCGACACAAGAGGATTCGACGAAAAAATACCATCAAAAAGCAACTTCAAAACAATAGAAGAAGCAAAAGCATGGGCAGACCTTATAATAGGATGGGGAAAAGAAGGAGACATAAAACTAGAAAGAATATAACTTTACCCATAAGGAGGACGCTCAATACTACCAGATGTCACACCATCTACTAAAACACTCGCCAAATGCAGCTGCTTTGTGTTTTATAGCTACATTATATTAGTATATTACATTCTCCGACTACAGAGGAAAGCTTATAGTTAAACCCCTACTTTTCAAGTATAGGATAACTGAGCCTCGCCTTTCACTTTCTTTAGGAAGCTACTCATCATAATATTTTTATAAATCGAGTATTTTGATTGAGTATGTAAACTAAACTATAGTTTAGTTTATAGTAGGCTAAGTGATTAAATGATTACTGGACGGTGTGTCTTGTATTATTCCTCTCTTTGTGTGCTTTTAATATTATTATTACCTCGTCTATAACTTGTTTTGCTGAATCTAGTATTCTAATAGCTTCATCTATGTTTCCTCTATAGCTTTCATTCTCTGCACGGCCTAATATCATTTGGAGTACTTCTTTTAACTCTGAGATGTGTTGTGATGGGGTTATTCTCAACTCTAATTCTAGCCACTCCTCATCACTAATGTCTACATTGCCTAGGTCGTCTCCTAATATCTCCATAATATCATTTAATAATAGCTTATCCTTAACCATTTCTAAACCCTATGATATTATAGGGTGCCTACTGGGATTTATGCACTTATTAATGATTCGTTTAATACTACATTAATAGACATCTTAAATATACACTATATCATATGAAGCTAGAGGAGCACACCCTAAAAGGTCTACCTATTATTAAAATGTGATATTAAGACCACTGTTAACTAATCTAAGTTAACGCATATTATCGCTATCCAATATAGCTATGTTCTAGGGCTTATCCTATGCCTACTACAAGTAGCTTAATTAAAGCTTTCACCGATATGGGTTCTAGTTTTAGAGATGAGCTCACCCTATACTCCCATATGAGTATCTCTGGTATTGAGTGGTTTAATGTTAGAGGATCTGGGAGGGTTAGAGTTGTTGGATGTGATAGTAGTAGGCAGTATGAGGTTCTTAGAGGCTTCCTAGTCTATGCTATCCAGGGAGTCTCAGTAGTCTATGATTCTGTAGGTGAAACATTAGGCTACTATAGTGATGCTATAGCTAGCTATATTACTCTAGGTGAGCGTTGGGGGGTTAAGACGTTAAAAGACACCATTATATCAAGCTCTGCTAAGACTCTGGAAGCTAGGTTAGCCTATAACGCCTCTAGTAGGGTAGATAATATAGAATATATACTATTCGATGGCTCATACCCTAGCTTTGTGGAAGCACTACTTGTAAGTAAGAGGCTATATGGGGAGCTAGCCAGATCATCTTATAGTCTATGGGTTGATAGGGTTAAGCTAGTAGGAGATTTAATAGAGAAGTATAAGGTAGTATTTATTTCTAAAAGTGTAAGTAAATCATACCTTACAGGTGAGGATAGGGTTAAAGCTCTTCTAGGCAATAAGGCTATACGAGTCCCAGACTTCATAGTCGTTGATAAAATCTCACAGCAAGATACAGGATATATATGGTATGAGAATCCATACTTTAAACTCAAAGAGACAACTATAGAAGAAGCGGGGAAAGCTGGCGCTAAGATTAGCCGATACTACACACTTACATATGCTAGACTACACCCAAGGGGGAGATTTTACCAGGTAACAATACCGGGTAAGGCCTCTAGAGAGGAGGTAGAGGAGATTATAGCTGATTTAACACTATTATCGAGTGAGGGGTATCCAACGCCACTAACAATACCGCATCATACATCAAGGATTACACGTAGAGAGTTTAAAGATCTACTATCATATGTCCTAGCATATACTGAAACTGGTAGGGAGCCTTTAGAGCATGTCTTAACAACTAATATTATTAGAGAATAGCTCTATAGTAGATTTTATAATTTTTAAAAATTAAAAGATTATAATGTGTATAGGGTGTGCTTTTAATGCTATACGGTTATACTGGTAGGATTACTATAGTTGATTTATCTAGTAGGAGTTTTAAGACTATAGATCTCAATGAGCATATAGCTAAGCTTTATATTGGTGGTAAAGGCTTATCTAATTATATACTCTACAATTATGGTATATGGGACTATGAGCCTTACTCTCCAGGTAATCTCCTAGTATTCGCTTCTGGACCACTAGGTGGTACTAGGATTCCTATGGCTTCACGCGCATGGTCTGCTTTTAGATCTCCACTTACCAGTATCCTTGGTGGTAGTAATCTTGGAGGTAGCCTAGCAGCTTACATGAAGTTCTCTGGTATTGATGCTTTAGTGGTTAAGGGTTCTAGTAGTGATCCATTATACCTCATAGTTGAGGGTGGGAGTGTAGAGTTCAGGAGTGCATCTCACCTATGGGGTCTTGATGCTATTGAGACTGAGGAGATTCTACAGAGAGATCATGGTAGAGATACTGCTATATTAGCTATTGGTCCTGCTGGAGAGAATCTAGTTAGATTTGCATCTATAAATCATGATAGGTGGAGGCAGTTCGGTAGAACTGGTGGTGGAGCGGTTATGGGTAGTAAGAGGCTTAAAGCTATTGTTTTTAAAGCAGTAGATAAAATTGTTAATATAGCTTATCCTGATAAGTTTGATGAGTACCTTAAAGATTTAACTAGGAAGCTTCTACCAGATCCAACAACTAAAGCTCTGCGTGAGGGAGGTACTCCTAGACTTGTTGAGATAGCTAATCGTATTGGCTTCTTCCCAAGTTACTACTGGAGTAAGGTTAGGGTTGATGGGTGGGAGAATATTGAGTGGTCTAGTATGAAGAAGAGCTATTTTATTAAAGCTGGTGCATGTTTATATTGTAGTGTTGCATGTCATAGGCTTGTTGAGAGTAGAAAATTTAATGTTAGAGTTGATATTGAGTATGAAACTATATTTGCTCTAGGAGGTAATATTGGGATTGTAGACCCCGACTGGATTATAGTATTTAATGATTTAGCTGATAGGCTTGGAATGGACTCTATATCTCTTGGTAACGTTATAGGATTCGCTATAGACCTCTCAAGGAGAGGCTTAATAGACTATAAGATTAGCTGGGGTGAGCCCGAGAAGGTTAGAGAGCTTATAGTAAATATAGCTTATAGGAGAGGAAAGCTTGGAGAGATATTAGCTGAAGGTGTAGCATTAGCGTCTAAAATATTAGGAGCTGAGGATTTAGCAGTACACGTTAAAGGACTAGAGCCTGCAGCCTACGATCCTAGAACATTAAGAGGTATGGCTCTAGGCTACTCTATAGCCGGGAGAGGTGCAGATCACCTGGGTACAATGGCTTACGCAATAGACATAGCTGGAAGAGCTGGAGGAAGGCTTAGTCTTGCTGAAGAGAAGGTTAAAACTATAGTAGAATATGAAAACTTAGGAGCACTAATGGACTCCCTTCTACTATGTAAATTTGGTAGATACATATACAACTTCCAGAATATGACAGAGATCCTAAATATAATAACAGGATGGAACTACACGCCAGAGCAACTAGTAGAAACTGCTGAAAGAATAGTAACTTTAACAAGATTAATAAACAGTAAGATGGGCGTAGATAAGAGTAAAGACCAGCTACCAAAGAAATTCTACGAACCTGTAGAATTTGAAGGGAAAGAGTATAAACTAACAAGAGAAGAGGTAGAAGGAGCTCTAAACACATATTATAAAATGAGGGGATGGGATGAAAAAGGAATACCAACACAAGAAAGAATTAAGAAACTAAGTATAAATGAGTCTAAAATAATCAGTATATAGAATTAGATCATAAACCATTCATAATCATTTAATACAATTTTATCCATATATGTATATTCGCCCTTCTATACCATAATTTCCTTAAACTTTTCCGTAATATTCCAAGATTAAGGGTAGTGCGAGGGTAAGTAAGAGGTAATTAGCTTTGAAGTCGTGTAAGGATCCTTGGATATCGTTTGATGGTAGTACTGTAATTGTTACTGGATCTAGTAGGGGTATTGGTAGAGCTACTGCTTTAGAGTTTGCAAGGCTTGGAGCTAATGTTGTTGTTAATGCTTCTAAGAGTGTAGATGAGATGTTAAAAGTTGTTGAAGAGATTAAGGCTATAGGTGGTAATGCTATAGGTGTTCAAGCTGATGTTAGCATTTTTGAGGACTGCGTGAAGATAGTTAATGAATCTCTCAAAACCTTCGGCTCTGTAGATATCCTTGTTAATAATGCTGGAATTGCTATCCCAGCTATGAGCTGGAAAATGGATGATGATGTGTGGCGTAAGGTCTTAGATGTTAACTTGACAGGAGCAATGAATTGTATTAGAGCAGTATTACCTCATATGATTGAGAGGAGGAGAGGTATCATAGTTAATGTTTCATCAATAGCTGGAATCTACGGTCTCATTGGAAACTCAAATTATGTAGCCTCAAAAGCAGCATTAATAGGGTTGACTAGGAGTTTAGCGATGGAGCTCTCAAAATATAATATTAGAGTTGTTGGTGTAGCGTTTGGATTTATAGAGACTGAGATGACGGCATGGCTTAAAGAACCTAAATGGAGGGAGAGATACCTGTCAAGAATAGCTTTAGGAAGACTGGGAACACCAGAAGAGGCTGCAAACATCATAGTATTCCTAGCATCAAATAAGGCAAGTTACATAACAGGGACAACAATTATAGCAGATGGAGGATTCGGCCAATTATAAATCGTGCATAGATAAAACCTCTCATACTAATATGTTGTTTGAGAAAAATTTGTGCTTCTATTAGAAGTGGCACGTGCACATTAAAATTCTTAAATATTTAGATTTAAGATTTAATCGATTACTTACTTTCCCTTACTATTATTTTCATTCACGAGTCTCTTCTTACCTTATATTGAGATTTGCTTATATTAAGTACTAAAATTAGCATATTTTGGTGCCGTCTTAGTGTCTATTGGTGATTCTTCTAGTTATGGTAGACTCATTGGTATTGTTACATCTGGTTCTAGAGCTTCTATTGTTCCTATTAGGGTTTCAAGGGATGCTTTAGATTTTGTTAGGGATGAGATGTTAGTTTTTATTAGAGATTTCGAAGAGAATAGGTTATATCTTGGTATTGTTAAGAGCTCTATTAAGAAGGATTATGCTCTTGACGCTTCTAGTCTTCCTACTAATTTTAGCCCAGATTCTAGTCATGTATACTCTGCCCCTTTAATGCATAGTTATGTCGAGATTATTGGTGAAGTTACCGTTAATGGTGTTGAGATTAGCTTCTCTATCCCTAGGCCTGGTAGTATGGTTTACGCTATAGTTGATGGTTCTAATCTTACTATTTTAAGAGTACATGATGGTTTAAATATCGGTTCTCACAAATTCTCTAATGTTAGCATCGCTATGGATCCTAGATCTTTAAGTTATCATGTAGCAGTTCTTGGGGCTACAGGTACTGGTAAGTCTAGACTTGTTAAAGCTATTGTTGAAGAGGTTCTAACAAAGACGAATTATAAGATTATAATCTTTGACCATACAGGGCTAGATTATAGCGATATAAGTAGATGGAGTAATATTAATGTTGAACTAGTAGATGCTTCTAAGATAGTATTAGATCCAGATGTTATAGCTGAAACAATATCAAGCCACTCAGGATTAAAGCAGTATGAGGAGGAGTACGTATACTACACCATTATAAAATATCTAAGTGAAGGTATTGAGGCAAACCCGAAGCCTCAAGTAAAGATTAAGACTGATATAGATATAGAGAATATTGTAGAGAAGTATAGAGAATATTGTAAAAGTGGTAAGTTTAAGTGGAGTTTTAAGAAATTTATAGATACGCTATATAACGCTATGAAAGAATTAAATGCCAGAGATACTACAATAAGGAAGCTTGAGCTCTTAATATCCCTAAGAGTTGGGAGAAAGTTCTTTGAGAACTATTTAAATATTAGGAATACCGTTGTAAGTGATATTATTAGAAATGTGCTTACAGGTAAGAGTAGGCTTGTTATAGTTGATCTCTCGAGAGAAGCTGAGTATACTGCTAAGAGGTTTATTATCTATCAGATTCTTAAGAATATATGGGATTGGATTGTTGAGGTCAGGAGTAGAGTTGATACTATAGCTGTTATCGATGAAGCTCATAACTATGCATGTCATGGTTGTGGAGAGTCTGAGTCTATGATTTCTAGAGTTGTACGTGAGGGTAGGAAGTGGGGTTTTGGAGTTATAATTGCCTCGCAGAGGATAATAGATTTAGATCCTAATATTAGAGGTAATATTAATACAGTATTCTTCTCTAGAATGCAGTCATCTTCAGATTATGAGGAGCTTAAGAAGTGGCTTGAAGGAGTGCAGTTTATGGAGTATACTCTACCAATGCTAGCTCCTAGAGAATTCTTCTTTACTGGTCTAGGTAATCCTCTTAGAAAACCTATATTGGTGAGAGTTAGAGATGTATTATAATATAGATGAAGAAAGTATTGAGAACCCAGACTTATTACAAGCTTTTATAGAGGTATCTAAGAAGATATTAGCTGATATAGAGTCTAGAGTTGAAGTTATTAAAGCTAATATTGATAGTATTAGAGGTAAACTATATATAAAGAGATCCAATGGTATATATTCTAGGAAATACTCTAGTATATTAGCTGTTGATAGTACATGGACGGTACCATCTCTAGAATTAGTAGCTGGAACTATAGCAGTTATAATTTCAGGATATGTAATTGCAGCACCGCCATATCTTGGAGATTGTGGTGTCACATATGTTATACATAGAGAGAATGCTGGAGAGTTATCAGGTAGGTTTCAGTTAGAAGTTGAGCTTGACTCTAAGCTTTTAGAGCTTATAACAGCATATGGTAAGCTCGATGAGAGTATTGATATGGTTATGATTGATGGTAGCTTATTCTTCTTTACTATTAGAGACTTCTATGATCCAGCTAAATCAATAGACCTATTAGCTGATAGGTCTAGGTTAAGGGGAGGTAGGCTAGCATCCCTGGTATCTAGGGCTCTAGTGGAGCTCTTAGGTAAATCTTCAAAATTAAATATTCCAGTTGTTGGTGTTGTTAAGAGAGTATCAAGTAGATTCCTATTACCACGTATATTTAACACTTGGAGTTTAGATAGTAAGCTTTTAAATATTAATGATAAGCTACTATCAAGTCTAATACTTAAACCTGGAGAATATATCGTTATGGATAGCTTCTATAAAGCTTTAATAGAATACCTTGAACTAATAAAAGGATTAAATCGTAGAGTCTCGAGTATAATAGATATTGTAAGGATTTGCGATAACCCACCTACAGGTACATATATGGAGAAGCTATGTAATTACATGAATAATACAGCAATAGTTTACTACAAACAGAGAGGAAGCCAGATATTCCAGCAAACTACAAGACTAGACATCTACCCTAGAAATATGGTAGATGATGTTGTAGAGTATGCTATAGAAAACTCAACTCAAAACTCAGTACCAGCACCAATAGACTATATAGATAGATATATAAGACTTGAAACTACAATGCTTAAAAAACTATACACAATATTAAGATCGGAGACTAAAACAGTAGAGTTAGAAACAGCATTAGGCCTCACAAACCCCCAAAAACACTACTTATGGGAGAAATAGTTACTAGAATCCTTAAATTACTATTAGATGCAATATAGCTAGTATTATTACTAGAGAGCATAAAATATAAGCTATTAACCTATAAAGTTTTAGTAGGTAATTTAGCATCCAGTTAATACCATAATACTTCCTATAGATACTCTCAATAGCTAAAACAACGTGGATTGAGCCGATTAAAGCTAGAGTATCTGGTGTAATATCTACGTGTATTAATGAGCATAGATTATAGTCTGACAACATACCTAACGTTAAAATCCTAATCAGCCCCGGAGTCTTCATACAGTAACCTGTTAGGACTGAGATTAGTGCTAGTGGAGCTAATAGTATCCCTGAGACGACTGTAGATAAGGTGAGTAACGTCATATCCACTCACCTAGTTAACCCTTATAGCTTCAGGAATCTATATTACATTATGGGGTTATTATGGTTAGTAGGAGATTCTTTGTTATAAGCTTACTCTTATCTATACTATCATCTATGTTAATCCCACCTGCTATCCTAGGCTATGCCCGTAGACTCTTAACTTTTAGGTCCCCGGATACCTATGGTGGTTACGCTATTGGTGACGATATCGTAGATTTACCTCTACCATCTCTTACTGGCTTAGTGAGCGTTGAGGAGGCTTTAGCTTCTAGGAGGAGTATTAGGGAATACCTACCAGATCCTTTAACTATTGTTGAACTCTCCCAGATACTATGGGCTAGTTATGGTGTAACTGAGTTTAGGTATGGCTTTAAGACTACTCCTAGTGCTGGAGCTACATACCCTCTGAACGTATATGTAGTAGTTTATCCTAGAAGTGTAGTATTAGGTAACTTATCATACCTAACTGAAGGCTCATATATTTACATCCCGGAAGCTCATAGACTCAAGCTAGTTAAGAGAGGAGACTTATCAAGAGAGTTATACAAAGCATGCTTAGAGCAAGAGTGGATACTAAGAGCTAAGGCGGTAATAGTAATTACAGCAATATATGAGAGAACAACTAGGAGATACGGCGATAGAGGTGTAAGGTATGTGTGGATAGAGGTTGGCCACGCAGGACAAAATATATACCTCCAAGCTACAGCACTACAACTAGCAACAGTAGCAATTGGAGCATTCCACGATAACTGGGTGAGAGAGGTAATAGGAGCCCCAGTAAATGAACACACACTATACGTAATGCCAATAGCTAAGCCAGCATGGAGACATAAGATAACTAGAGAACAGCTAGCCTCATACATAGGGAAACATAGATTATAGTAACCCTGTAGCTAGATCATCAATACTAGGGGTTAAAGGTAAACCATAGAGATACACGGCTATGTAGCCATACACTTAGACTCCTAAGCCTATGATCATATAGTTAAATATTTAAACCCTGAACATAGCTATAGATACTATTATACCCCCTAAAGGGAGAAAGAAATAATAAGAAGGAGCCTAAAGTACCTCCCTAGAGGGAATAGAAAGAGAACTGAAAGTCTATACTAAGATAGCTCTATATGTCAGAATTGACGTTATTAAGATAGAGGCATGCATCGTTAAGCAGTATAAGCATACTGCCCTAGCATATGCTATCATCAAGTATATCATGTATGGTATTAGTAGTGAACACTCTAGAGTTATGAAGGCTAGAGTCTTTAAAGCTAGAGTACTACCTAGAACTATAGATGCTAAAGCTAGGACTAGGAGTAGCGTAAAGTATACTGGAGATATCTGTGCTAGATGAAAACCTAAAATCCAAGCTTGAGGTAGGCTATGGACCCTAATGCAGTCGACTTTAGAACCAGGTCTACATAGAGGAGAACCTATACTATGCTTAAATTCAAGATAACTAATAATTGAGGCAACCAAGCCTATAACTAGCGATACAAGTAATAGTATCATACCGTAGGTGCCTCCAAGTAATAGATCCAATTCTAACCCTAGGAAATTTATTAATCATACATAAACTTATATATATTTAGTATATATAACGTATTATTTAAATAATTGGAGGCTAGGTTATTTTGAAGAGTTGATATGATATATCGTAGTGTGCTGTTAGTGGTGTTGTCGTCTGAGTATATATATAGCCTCCTCTGAATACGTGGCTTACTACTGCAGCGAGCCTATCTGGTAATCTTGGAGCTACTTCTCTTACCTCGCCTGGTACATTAATTCTCTCTAGGTGGTGTGACTCTGTCCTCAGTATTATCTTTGTATTTGCTAATTGTAGTATTATATCGTGTACATCCCTCGGGCTATGGGTACTAAATATTAACCCTACACCTCTAGCTCTACCTATTCTAGCTAGCCTACTTATCATTGTCGCAATCTGCCTACTAGCCTCTTGTTCTTCTCTAGCTCCTCTCTCCTGTGGGAAGAACTGGTGTGCTTCATCAATTACTACTAGGATACTCCTACCAATACTCCTCTTAGCCCATAGGCTATGCTTCCACTCTATTAGTGACTGGAGCATCCTATAAGCAGCCATCCTAGGCTCTTCTAGGCCCCCGAGGCCCTTATCTATAGGCCACTTTAAGTCTAAAACTATGGGGGCCTGTATATTCTCAGCTTCAGTAATAATACTCTCCCATTTAGGCTCCTCTAGGATATTTATCCTACCAGTCTTATCAGTTATAGCTACATCCACGATCTCAGAGTCTAAGAGGGATAGTAGCCTCCTATATAGAGCTTTAACTGTTTCTCCATGTGGTGACTTGTACTCAATAATCTCTAAGCACCATTTAATAGCCTCTAATAATGTGTGACCTAGATTCTCGATTTCTGAGACTATGATAGATTCATAGTTAAAACCTTTAGCTATAATCTTAGAGGCTACTATATCTTTAGAGCTCTTTATAATCTTTTCTAGATATTTACTTTCAATTCCTTCACTGTAGGCTTTTAGGGAAGCAATTATAGCGTGTATAGGTGGATAAATGTTAGCATCACTCTCCTTTATAAACCCTTTCCTAATACTGTTTAGTAAGTCTCTCGCAGCCTCGGTTAAACCGGGCATTAGTGAAGCTAGCTTATCGCTATCGAGACGTAACGTGTTGATAAAGTATGGAATGAATACTATACTACCCCAGGGTGCCTTACCTTCGCATACTATGCTTCTATGGTCTCTAACCTTACATGTAGGTAGTCCTCTCATATTTACTTGTGTTAATGGCTGTATAGAGTCTTCATAGTATATTTTCATGGCGTGGCTAGCTATGTCTAGGGGGCTAGTTACATTGTATTTATCAGTAATACTCTCTACTATTCTAGCTGGGATTGGCGTAACTATTACGAGTCCTGTTGGAGGCTTAACGTTCATATAGGCATTTAATGCTATCGGGTCTAATGGCTGGGTTTCTGGTTTTAGAGGTAGTTGTATAAAGTCTTGGTTCATATCAACAACTACTACTATAGGTGTTTCCGCCCTCCAGTTACTATATATTGAGGCTATAATATTCTTTAGTAGTGTAGTCTTACCGCTACCAGTAGTGCCTACTATTAGTGTGTGTTGTAGTAGGACTCTATATGGTAGTTTAACTCTAATCTTCCCGCCTTTAACTATTCCAGATGGTGTAGCTAGAGATCCTAGTATTGGTCCTGGCTCATCTTTTAGAGCTAGTAGTCTAGCTAGTACTTCAGGCTTAGGGTCAATGACTGGGCTTTGAGGCTCTATGCTTATGGTTGCTGGTACAGGCTCCTCTCCACTCTCAGGATCAACTTCTAGTAGAGCTTTAGCCTTAATCTTGGTAATTGTTAGTAGGCCTGAAGGCTCTATACTGTTAGTGAATCCTGATACTGGAGGCTCAACACTTAGTATTGCTAGTGTATCAGCTCTCTCTATTGCAGTAACTCTTAGCAATACTAACCTCTTAGTCTTAGGGTCAACTATAACTATATACTCGCCAATCCTATGTATAGCTTTAGGTGCCTGGGAATAGTAGATGCTAGGTTCAACATCAAACTCTACTTCTCCATACTCGCTAACAATAACCTTAGAGTATCTAGAAACTCTACCAATTATATCACCATACTGTTTAGCGTGATCATATGATTCTTCAAGCATCCTAGCAATACTATTAACTATATCTTCATGCCTAGCCTCAGCTAACTCCTCCAAGTAATCTCAGCCTCCTTAAGACTTGAGTAGCTTAGGGGAGCCCCAAAGCTAGCTAGACTCATTGCTAGCTTCTTCTTTAAAGATTCAGCTATGCTACTAGACCTTTTATCACTAAACTTTATAGATATAGGCTCTAATGCTCCAGATAGGATACTATCTGATATAAACACCACTACCGGATCTAGCCCTCTAGACTCTAATATCTCGAGAGTCCTATTAGTATATTCCAGCCTATAGACTCTAGTAAATGAAGATTCTAGCTGGTACATGCCTGGAGGTATTAGAACATATTGTACTATTTTACTAGGTAGTTTTAGGTCCTCGACTTGGGTAGAGCTAACTTTAATTTTAGGTGTAACGTATACTCTACCCGGGGTTTTAATCATATCTAAGTATACTCTTAATAGTATACTAGCGTCGCCCTCAGGAACATCTCTCTTCACAATATACTCTAAGCCCCTAGTCCTATAGAGTATGGTACTCTTATCTACTCTCTTAACAACACCTATAACAGGTAATCCCTTATTTTCGAGTCTTCTAATAGCTTCAACTCTAGACTCTAATAATTTAATCCAAACCTCTCTAATATAATCTGGGGAGCTATTAGATACTAAAGCTTTAGTAATATTATATATGGGGCCGTCAATAAAGATGATAGTATTATCTAAGCCTATACTAGATAGTATTTTAAGCATCCAGTTTTCAAGGCTAACCCTCATTTCACTCTCAGCTTCCCCAATACTATAATTTAAATCAAAACTCCTACCTGCAACATTAGTAGTAGATAATAGTGGATCCTGTATACTTAAAGGCTCACTAGTATTCGGTAAGATATAGAATACTGGATGATATTCATTAAAATTAAAGACTCCAGAGATGCTAGGCCACTCAATAGTGTAGCTAAATCTATGGTTAAAGGCGCATACACTACCAATAACTATATCTGCTAATCCAGCTTCAAGACTACGAGAACTAGAGTCTAAGCCTATAATAGTATAGTTGCTCCTCTTACCATACTGTATCCTCTTAGGTATAAGTGGTCTATTAGTAGACTCATATAGTGTAGCTGCGAACGGGCCAGAATCTTCTATAGGCTCCCTTAACCTTAATGTATCCTCGAGTCTAAGTACACTTTTTGCTTTCAAGCTTGGATTGTTATAACTAATTCTCCTGAGATTATATGCAATCCTTAATAGGGAATCTAGCACGCTAGGCTTAACTATGTAATCCATAATTATCACGTCACTCAAATTATATTATTTATAATCATGCTTAATAAGATTTACCTAGAGTGGAAATTGGTAGAGGTACTTGATGCGGACATTAGTATAATTATGCGAGCTAAAATCTCCTCCCACTATAATGAGTTTTTAAGCTTAGAGTAGTAGTTATTAGGTATGGACTTTAGGAATTATGCAATTACCTAAGGTGGTTTACGCTTATAGGTCTCCCTTTAATATAGTTAATGGTTGGTGTCTATGGTGAAGTCTATTTGCTTATGATGTTAGGCTTTTACCATTATCTAGTCTTAGGAGTCACGAGGATATAATTCCTGAGAGGCTTATAGAGATTATAGAGTGGATTGTTAGGGATGGCGCTATCCATTACCCTATTCTTGTTGATAAAGACACGTTAATTATACTAGATGGTCATCATAGAGTTGAGGCTTTGAGGAGACTAGGCTATAAGCTTGTTCCTGCACTCTTAGTAGATTATGATAGTGATTGTATAAGTGTATCATCCTGGAGAGAGGGGGTTTACGTGACTAAGGATTTAGTTAGAGAACATGGACTTACAGGTAACCTCTTACCACCTAAGACTAGTAGACATAAGGTATGCTTCGATATTCCAAGAGTTGATATACAGCTATCTATGCTTAGAGGGTGATCATCTATGAGTAGTGGTATTAGAGCTATTATAAGGACAGGGTTCGGCAAGGCTAGGTACTCGAATGGAGAAGTAGATTTAGGATATGCTAGGGTAAATATTAAGGATATTAGTATCGATAGTGTCTTATCCGTAATTGCAGCATGCTTTACTAAGAGTATAATTGAGTCTTTAAAATTAAATGGTAATATTGAGGTGCTTGTAAGCCACTATACAGATCTTGACGCAATACTAGACGGTAGAATTGAGGACTCAGAGTATCTAACTATAGAGGCTAGGGGTAAAGGGTTGAGTAGAAGTGATATTGAGAAAGCATTAGCCAACTGCCCGCTCTATAATATGCTTAAGAGCAAAGTAAGAGATATTAGGGTGCAGGATTCTTGAAGCTCATACCTATAGATAAGCTAAGATATGATAGAGAGCTCTCTATATGGGACGTATTAGACGTTATAGGTAGTATAATAAGAGATAGGAGTGTAAGAGTATGTATAGAGGTTGATGAGAGCTACGTTATTAAGAGAGGCCTAGAGATATACTGGGCTTTGAGGAGGATTGGAGCTAGTAAGGCTCCAGTTGGATTTAGTGAATGCTATGCTACTCTCGATGATATAGGCTTCTATGATAATATCACTGGTGATACTCATAGAGTCTATAGTAGTAGCTTAGATTTCGCCTTAAGAGGGCTCCCCACACCTCTAGTTAAGCTTAGAAGCTACTCTGACGGTAAGGTTAATGTATGGGCTAAGCTTGAATGGTATAACCCATTTAGTCTTAGTATTAAGGATAGGCCAGCTGTTAATATAGTATCATCTATTGCATCCTCTAGACGTGAGGGTATTATAGGTGATGCCTCCTCAGCAAACTTTGGAATAGCACTCACAGCTGTAGCTCTACAATTCAATATAAAGACTAGGGTATACTTGCCGAGGAGAGCTGAAGAATTCGGCCTAGTAGTCCCCAGCCTTATGGGAGCCGATGTTATACATACTGATGCTGAGCTCACAGTGGACATAATCTCTAGAGTTAAGAGTGAAGCAGTAGAACTAGGCTTTATACATGTAGACCAGTTTACTAACGACTTAAACTTTGAAGCACACCTCAAGACGTTAGCAAAAGAAATAGACTACCAAGCACTTAAAGCTAACCTTAAACTAGTAGGTATAGCTGGATCTATAGGAACGTCAGGGCATATGAGCGCATTAAACTTCTACTTTAAGAATAGATATGGAAATGAGTTTAAGATAATATTAGCGCAGCCTGCTAGGGGAGAGCATATACCAGGTATTAGGAGGAGTGAGACTGGAATGATATGGCTAGCTATGATTGCTAGAGGCTACGAGATATTTGATGTAACATTAGGTGAGGCTATCGATGCGGTTAAGAGGGTTGCAAGTAAAGATGGACTACTTATTGGGCCTTCAGGTGGAGCTACACTAGTAGCATTAGAGAAGTATATTAGCAAGTCTAGTATTGAGGGTGATATAGTAGCTATAATACCTGATACTGGGTATAAGTACTTAAGGCTGCTAAAAGAAAAATTGTGATAGAAGTAATGTTATCTTTGAAGTTCTTCCTCAGTCTTCCTCCTCTTAACAGCTCTATCAAATACTAGCCAGTTTCTATACCATTCCTCATTCTCTTTCCTTAGAAGCTCTAAGACCATTCTAGTTAAGTCTCTAGCTGTAACTTCTTTGGCTCCACTCTCGAGTATTCTAGCTTCAACTATCTTAGCAATCTTCCTAGCCGCATCTAGTGTAGCCCCAGCTTTAAGGCAACTTACAACAATCTTCTCTGGGGCAAACTCTTCTCTACCACCATCTCTCTTAATAACCTGGATTGTTGTCAAATTCTCGACCTCAAATATAACTATAGTATCCTGAAAGTAAAATATTATTACTCTACATGATTAAATAGTAGGTGTACAGTTTGAATCCATGTAGGGGGCTTGTTACAGCTGCTAGTAGAGGGATAGGCTATATTGCCTCTGAAGCTCTAGCAAGTATAGGCTGTAATCTAATAATATGTTCTAGGAGTTATGAGAGGATACTTAAAGCCTCAAATACGCTATCAGAGCATTACAATGTTAGGGTTGAGCCGCTCGAGTGTGATCTTAGAGTTAAAAATGACATTATAAAGCTTATCGATAAAGCAATTGAAGTATATGGTGGATTAGACTATGTTATAGTTAACTATGGTAATCCTAGTAGGGAGCCCATACTACTCCACGAGTCTGAGTGGGAGGATTGGATTGAGGCTTCAGCCCTATACCTAGCGTCAACAGCTCTAATAATAAAGCTACTAGTCGAAAAGAATCCAGTTAAAGCTACAGTAATATTAATATCGAGTTTTACAGTAGCCGAGCCTATGCCACCACTAGTAGTAGCTGATACTGTTAGATCAGGGCTGTCTAGGCTAGTTAGAGTAGCCGCTAGAGAATATCCAGATAAGATTAGACCACTACTCCTACTACTAGGGAGCTTCGATACACCAGGAGCTAGGAGTACTATTGAAGCCCTAGCTAGGAAGAGGGGTATAGATCCGGGAGAGTTCTGGAAGAGGGAGGTAGAGTCTCTAAGCCCTTTAGGAAGAGTTGGGGGAAGGGAGGAGCTCATAGATATGATAATATTATTGCTTAAATCACCAGAGTATTTAAATGGGTCATCGATACTGTTTGATGGGTCATCTTCTAGGATAGCTTTACCATAGCTCACCTAGCCTTTTGTAATACTATCTCTATAGCTGATACTCTCCTCTCAACTCCCTTATTATCTTTTAAATGCTCACTATTAATACTAATACTCTTTATGTTAATACTACCTAATGCCCTCTTTACACCTAGAGCTGTCTCAACAGCTTTATAGATATTAGCTCCTCTAGCCTTAATTATAACCTCATCTAAACTCTCATGTGTAAGCATTCTTAAAGCAGCTATTACATATGTAGATACTTTCTTCCTACCTACAAGTATAGCATTCGTAGGGTGAGGTATAGCCACTCTCACTCCACCACTAGATAACATGGAGGCTAAACTATTTAAGCTAAATTCAATTAAAGCCTTTAGTAGACTCGGCTAAAATAGCATTGGTGGAGCCCTTAGATATTTGTGGCGGGCCCGCCGGGATTTGAACCCGGGCCCTCCGGCTCTCCCCGCGCAGGCCGGCAACGCTTAGAAGGCCGGCGCTCTAGTCCTGGCTGAGCTACGGGCCCATAGATCCTAATGTTTAGAGTGTAGTCTAGGGTTTAAAAGTACTAAACCAGTATTATATTATTTGGAGCTCTCTCCTAGATGTGGATGGCTTGATTAGCTGATAGTGTGATGCTAGCTTAGTATTACTTATAGATTACTTTGCCTTCCCATGTGTAACTCCTACTTCCTATTAATTCTTTTGGGGTAGGTGTTTCAATTGGACTATTTACGTGATATTTTCGAGAAAGCTTTAAAGTCTAGGATCTTTAAGGCTAGGGAGAAGCTTTTACCAGACTACGTTCCAGGTTTTCTGCCTCATAGGGATTCAGAGATTAGGAGGGTTGCATCTATTCTTGCACCATCTCTTAGAGGTGAGAAGCCTAGTAATATGTTTATTTATGGCTTAACCGGGACTGGGAAGACTGCTGTTGTACGCTATGTTCTATCCCGTCTCGAGTCTTCTAGTAGGGAGAGTGGTGGTAGGGTTAAGAGTATTTATGTTAATGTGAGGTATAGGGATACTCCTTATAGGGTTTTAGCTGATATTGGTGAGGCTGTTGGCGTTAGTGTTCCATTTACTGGTCTATCTACTGGTGAGATTTTCTCTAGGATTATTCGTAGAGTAAGTGATTCGGCTACAATCTATATTATTGTACTTGATGAGATTGATTTTCTAGTTAAGAAGAGAGGTGATGATATATTATATAAGCTTACAAGAGTTAATAGTGAGCTTAGATCTTCTAAGATAGCTCTTATTGGTATAACTAATAGTGTTGATCTTATTGATAGCCTAGATCCTAGAGTTAAGAGTAGTCTTGGAGAGGTTGAGCTCATATTCCCGCCTTATAATGCTGAGCAGCTTAGAGATATCTTAGAGTCTAGGGCATTAGAGGCATTTAATGAGGGTGTCTTAGATAGCGATGTTATACCCCTATGCGCTGCTCTAGCAGCTAGAGAGCATGGAGATGCTAGGAGGGCCCTAGACTTGCTAAGAGTTGCTGGGGAAATTAGTGAGAGGAGTGGGGACTCTAAGGTTACGAGGGATCACGTTCTTAGAGCTAGAGATGAGATTGAGCGTGATAGAGTAGTAGATGTTATTAGAACACTACCACTACACGGTAAGCTAGTCTTAGCATCAATTATAATAGTTACAGGTGGGGGTAGAACTTACGCTACTACAGGTGAAGTCTATGAGAGCTATAAGAGTCTAACTAGGAGGCTAGGACTAGAGACTGTTACTATGAGGCGTGTTAGTGGTATAATAGCTGAGCTAGACATGCTAGGTGTTATATCTGGGAGAGTAGTTAGTAGAGGTAGGTATGGTAAGACTAGGGTCATAGAGGTTACAGCAGATCCACAGGCACTAGTTAAGGCTCTAAGCGAAGATATAGCCCTAGAAGAGATCATAGAAGATATTAGGAGAGAAGCTTTTGGTAAACGTAGTAGCATGTGATGATGGTAGAGTAGAGAAGCTTGGAAGAGGATATACTGTAGTAGCATGTATACTATGGTCTAGAAGTCCTCTAAGCTTAGAGCTCAGTTATATAAGAGTAGATGGTCTAGAAGCTTCATCAACAATAGCATCTATGGCATTAAAGCTAAGCCTAAAACATGATACGATAATAGAGGCTATACTAGTAGACTCACTGACAATAGCAGGATTTAATATAATATCACCACCAACAATAAAGAAACTAACAGGAATACCACTAATAGCAATATACAAGTATAAACCATCAAGCCATAGACTAGAGGAAGCTTTAAGAAAACACTTCAAAGACTGGGATATAAGAATGAGAGTATTAAGAGAAGTAGACAAAGCAGAGAAAATAGAAACACGGAAAGGAGAACTGTACATATACACATGGTCTATAGATAAGGAGAGAGCAAGAGAAATAATAGAAAACCTACAAGTACACTCAAGAATACCAGAACCATTAAGATTAGCACATAAAATAGCATCAGAAATAGCACTAATAAAACAGAGATTAACTAGCTAAAATAATGCGGGGGGTGGGATTTGAACCCACGACGGCCTACGCCAACGGGTCTTGAGCCCGCCCCCTTCGCCCAGGCTCGGGCACCCCCGCACCCAAATATCTAATAGTATAGCCGAGGTCTTAAGTATTCAATAATCAAGGTTTAGTGGGCCCGCGGGGATTTGAACCCCGGACCTCCGCCGTGTGAGGGCGGCGTCCTATCCAGGCTAGACGACGGGCCCTCCAATTAGTGATTGGTTTCTCGTGGTGTTTAAAAGCTTAAATTATTAACTTACTATGGATAACGTATATTCTAAGTTACATTTATCGTGAGTTATTTATTATTCACCGAAAATTTTTCGGGGTTAATCTTTTACTTGTTATTTTCCTAGTATTAAGAGTGATGAGGTGATGTTGTATTTGAGTCTCTAGGAGAGATATGATTAAGCTATCTCTCGCTACTAGTCTTGTAGCTGCATTGGGGTTATATGTTAAGCCTAGGTTGCTCAGGAGGGTTGATGAGCTCAGTCCAATTCAGTCTGAGGAGGTGAAGATTGTTAAGGTTTCATGTCTACCTAACTGCACTGAGAGTTGCTGGCTTCAAGCATATGTTTATAATGATAGAGTTAGGGTGTTAATGCCTGCTCCAGATTATCTTGAGCCTGAGTATACTAGAGGTTGTTTGAGGGGTCTATCACAGGTATTCCTATGGTATGGGCCTGATAGGCTTAGAAGACCTATGGTTAGAGAGCCTTTCCTAAGATGGTGTAGGGGAGAGGTTAGCTGGGAGAAGGCTGTTGAAGAGGCAGCTAAGCTTAGAGGCTCGCCAGATAAATTCATAGAGGTAGACTGGGATATAGCTCTAGATTGTGCCTCTAAGGCTTTAGCTAAGATAATGAGAGATTACGGTCCAGCTAGTATAGCCTATACAGTACAGGTTCCAGGTACGGCTTATATGGGTAAAGGGGCTCTTATGAGATTAGCTTCTCTATTCGGCTGGAGCTCTATGCACGCCTACCCTCTTAACGGTGATCTACCAACATTCTGGGCTCCAACATTTGGTGTACAGACAGAGGAGCTTGAAACCTACGAGTACCTCAATTCTAAGCTAATACTAATATTTGGATCAAACTTTACAGTTACTAGGACTATGAGTGCTAGGATGCTTGTACTAGCAAGAGAGAAGGGTGCTAAAATAGTTGTTATAGATATGAATTACCCAAGCGTAGCTAATATAGCTGATGAGCTAATATTAATAAATCCGGCGACTGACGCCGCGCTAGCCCTCGGCATAGTATATGTGCTTATTAGAGATAAATTATATGATGCTGAATTTACTAAGACATATACAGACATGCCTCTACTTGTAAGACTAGATACTAAGACTAGGCTTAAAGCATCAGAGGTTAAAGAGCTATCTGAGTACGCTAAGAACATAAAAATCCCAGCTTATAGAGAGCTCTACACAGCATGGGATACTAGGAGGAATAAGATTGTAATAGTAGATCCGAGAACATTAGAGAGGAAGGATCCAGTTACAGGTGAGATCTACGATCCAGCACTTGAAGGAGAATTTGAGGTTGAACTAGTAGATGGGAAGAGAGTTAAGGTTAAACCTGTATTCCAGCTACTTAAAGATCTAGTATATAGAGAATATACACCTGATAAAGTAGCAAGAATAATATCACCTAGCCTAGACCTAGTCCCCAAGTATATTGATGTAATAGAGAGGCTAGCTAGGGAAATAGCGACAATAAAGCCTGTAGCTATAATCTATGGTGCTAGTAACTGGCAGTGGTATAATGGTGATCTTAAAGGTAGGGCATTAAGCTTGCTCGTAGCTCTAACAGGTAATATTGGTATGCCCGGCTCAGGTATATCAACATATGCTGGTCAATATAAGATTAAGTGGCCTATGTGGAGCTGGTGGGGTTATGATAAAGAGCTCACTAAGATTAGAGGAGTAGCAGCTACTAGGAGACCTAGATGGCTCAATTGGTCTATATTCTTAAACTATGAGTATAGGCAGAGTGAGGAGTGGAGAAAGTATAGGTCAACTGAGGTTCCATGGCCTGAGAAGGGTGTTAGAGCACTACTAATACAGTGGTGGAATCCATTTGATCAACATAATAAAGCTTTAATACTAACAAGGAAAGCTAGAAGAGAGCATCCAGAGCCGCTTGATTTTATAATGACAACGGAGATACAGTGGACAACATCAGTCGAATACTCAGATATAGTATTACCAGCAGCATCATGGTTTGAGAAGTATGACCTTGCAAGCGGCCCACTAAACCCCTATGTTCAGATAACCCAACCTGCCCACGACCCATTATTCGAGTCTATGCCTGAGATATGGATATTTAAGGAGATTGCTGTGAGAACCTCTAAGATTATAAGCGCAGAGTGGACTGAAGAGGAAATTGAGAAGATTATAGGTTTAAAGAAGAGTGAGATGATTGAACTTGCTAAAATGTTCTACCCAGACCCGGAGCTACAGAGGCAAGAAGAGGAGGCTAGGATGGCTGGCAGGTGGAGTCTAAGAATTGCTAGAGATATTGCCAATAAAGCTTCAGAGCTTGCTATTGAGAGACTACTTGAGGATGGTAGGAGTGTAGTGTGGGCTGAGGGCGTGACGGCTAATTTAACTGAGGGTATTACTCTAGAAGAGCTTAAGAAGAGGCCTATTAGGTTGAAGCTACCTACTCCAGGTAATAGGCAGATACCATTCTGGGTTCAAATCAATATGAAGGTACCGTTCCCCAATGCTAGCTATCCACACCCTATACCTGCTACAGCTAGGTATGTGAAGAGTGGCAGGATAGAGTTCTATAAGGATGAGAAAGCATTCCTAGACCTAGGCGAGGAGCTACCAGTACATAAGGATCCATTTGAGGAATGCCTCTACAAGCTATACCCAGAGGATAGGGGGAAGTATGAGCTAGTATACTTAACAGGCAATAGCCTATATAGAATACACTCAACTCACAGTAACAATGCTATGATGTTAGCCTTACAAGATTATAAACCTAAGATATACATGAATCCTAAGACTATGGCTAAGCTAGGCTTAAAGACTGGAGACTATATCGAGCTATATAATAGATTTGGTAATATAAGGGGATACCTAGTAGAGGATCCGGGAATCCATCCAAGAGTTGTAGTATTCTATCAAGGCTGGTGGAGGAGGTATACAGATGGTACCTATTATAACGCGCCAAACTATCCATGGATTAAGCCTACAGAGATAATATACTTCACGCCAGGAGTGTGGGAGCCTAACACTAAGTGGAATAATACACTAGTAGCAGTTAGGAAGCTTGAGTAGTATGGGGGTGGTTTGAGTGCCTAAGTGGGCTATGGTTATAGACTTGAATAGGTGTACAGGCTGTAAGACTTGTATGGTAGCTTGTGCTATGTGGCACGGCCTACCTCCAGGCGTGTTTTGGACTATTGTGAAGTGGGCTGGTAGTAATGTACCTCAAGCTGATATGGCGACTATCGGTGATTATCCATCTCTAGGCTCATACCCAATACATAATATATGTAACCATTGTGATAATGCTCCATGTGTTAAAGTTTGCCCTGTTAATGCAACATATAAGAGAGATGATGGCATGGTATTAATAGATTATGATAAGTGTATTGGCTGTAGATACTGTATGAGTGCTTGCCCCTACGGTGTGAGAGTATTCCTATGGGAGGACCCGTCTAGAACTATAAGCGATG
Source organism: Thermoproteota archaeon (assembly GCA_030549835.1). GTDB lineage: Archaea > Thermoproteota > Thermoprotei_A > Sulfolobales > Acidilobaceae > DSZV01. Next base: position 12,985 of record JAUQQR010000006.1, on the reverse strand, counting down.
CTTTAAGGAGGGTTAAGTCACCTTACCCATATAAGCAGGCACCAGATAGTATGGCTGAGCAGAATTATATATATGGTTACCCACTAGATCATAGAGATAATGGGAGGCTAGTTTATAGGCCTGTACTAAAGCTTAGGAGAGGTATAGTTACTAAGTGTGATTGGTGTGTTGAGAGGGTTGATAAAGGACTGAAACCAGTATGTGTAGAGGTCTGTGTAGGTAGGGCTAGAATATTTGGTGATTTAAGTGATCCAAATAGTGATGTATCGAGAATGCTAGCTGAGAAAGGTCCAAATGCAGTTAGAAGACTTGAGCATCTAGGAACAGAGCCTAGAGTCTACTATATACCAAAGACTAGTAAGCCTAGAATCCTAGGTGAGGTGACTAGCTAATGGCATGGCTTAGAGTACAGGTAGCTAAGTTTACTAGACTAGAGTTAACCATTATGGCTATCTTACTAATTCTAGCACTATTAGGTTTAGTTGCTTGGGGCTACCAGCTATCTCAAGGACTTATAGTAACTAATATGAGGAATATATTCCCATGGGGTCTATATATAGCAACATTCGCATTCCTAGTAGGAACAGCTGCTGGTGGATTGATAGTTGCATCATCAGTATACCTTCTAAATATTAGAGAGCTTAAACCCCTAGCTCCCCTAGCATCGCTTACAGCACTAGTCTTCGTCCTAGCAGCTATGGCTATGGTAATCCCAGATCTCGGTAGGCCTGAAAGAATCTACTATATAATTCTAAGTCCTAACTTCACATCACTATTGGTATGGGACTTTATAGTTCTAGTATCATATGCTATACTCTCACTAATCCATGTCTATATTGGTTTTAAGCCTTACGCGGCTAAGATGAGAGGATTGCCTGAGCATGAGGTTAAAGTAATTGAAGAGAGGAGTTATAGGCTAGGTAGACTACTATCACCTATATCTCTACCATTCGCTGTCTTAATACATACAGTTACAGCATGGATCTTCGCTGTAAATGCTGGGAGACCATGGTGGTATGGTGGATTCCTAGCACCATCGTTTATAGCTGCTGCTCTTGTTAGCGGCTCGGCAATAGTACTACTAACATCACTCCTAATCTATGGATTCAGGGATGAGCTTAAGCAAGCATATAATACTATGGCTAAGATTCTAGGCATGGCAATATTAATAATGCTATTCCTAATATACCAAGATTACGTTGTCAGGCTGTGGTGGGGTGCTGAGGAGCATCAAATACTATCTATACTATTCCTTGGGAGGCTATGGGTTACAACTATAATTGGGGAGCTAATAATAATACTAGTAGCCTTCATTCTAGTAGTATTTGTTAGGACTAAAGCTGGCCTAACACTAGCCTCAATACTAGCGCTAATCGGAGTATATGCTCATAGATTCAACTTAATGGAGCCAGCATATAATGTTTTAATCCATAAAGTCTCTGGAGTTGTTGGTGGAGTTAAAGTAGAGGAGATAGTCCCCGTAGTATTAGGTGATATGAAGCACACATACTGGCTAGTAAC